>JAPHRB010000013.1 GCA_026197015.1 Gammaproteobacteria bacterium
GGCGGCCAGTCGATCAACATCAATAGTCACATAACGCCCGCCGACAACACGTTCTGAATAAGCGGACGCAGTTCCCGGAACCGTTAAAATAGCTTTTTCAATATCCTTGCCAATTTTTTCAATGACTTTTAAATCAGCACCCGCGACTTTAATTCCTACCGGGGTTTTTATACCCGTAGCTAACATATCAATACGGGTTTTTATGGGCATCACCCACGCATTTGTTAAACCAGGAAATTTTATTAAATCAGTTAATTCTTTTTTTAATTTTTCCGTCGTCATACCTTCTCGCCACTGATCTTTTGGTTTTAACTGCACCGTAGTTTCAATCATCGTTAACGGCGCAGGATCAGTTGCGGTTTCCGCACGGCCAATTTTACCAAATACAGATTTAACTTCTGGCACAGACTTAATAAGCTTATCTGTTTGCTGTAATAATTGCTGGGCTTTACCTATTGATATACCCGGAAAAGTAGTAGGCATATACATTAAATCACCCTCATCTAAATCCGGCATAAACTCCGAACCTAATTGTGTTGCTGGCCACATACCAGGCACAACAAGAAAGACTGAAACACCTAATACTTTTTTTGGCGAATGCAACACAAAATCAATAAAGGGTGTATAGGCCTTTATAAGGATGCGGTTGACTGGATTTTTTTCTTCAGCTGTAATATGCCCTCGAATAAAATACCCCATTAACACAGGCACTAATGTAATTGCTAAACCTGCTGACACAGCCATTGCAAATGTTTTTGTATACGCCAGTGGTGAAAATAACTTTCCTTCCTGTGCCTCTAACGTGAATACAGGCATAAAACTCAGGGTAATAATAATCAACGAAAAAAATAGTGGCGGCCCAACCTCTGTAGCTGATTTTGCAACCAGCTGCCAGCGCCTTTTTTCAGTTATTTCTTCTCCGCTCTGCCTTTCATGTTCAATATGTTTATGCATATTTTCTATCATAACAATGGCGGCATCAGTCATTGCGCCAATGGCAATGGCAATACCACCTAATGACATAATATTGGCATTCATGCCCTGGTAGTACATAATAATAAACGCCCCCAGAATGCCAACTGGTAAAGATAAAACAGCAACCAGTGCTGAACGCATATGAAATAAAAATGCAACACATACCAGTGCAACGACTATAAATTCTTCCACCAGTTTTATATTTAAAGTATCAACCGCTCGATTAATTAATTTTGAACGGTTATAAACCTCAACAATTTCTACGCCTTCGGGCAAGCCGGGTTTCAGCTCTTCAAGTTTTGCTTTTACACCGGCTATGGTTTTTAGTGCATTTTCACCAAATCGCATAACCGCTATACCACCAACAACTTCACCCTCGCCATTTAACTCTGCAATACCTCGACGCATTTGCGGACCCAGCCTCACCTGCGCTATATCTTTCAATAAAACAGGTGAACCATTTTCATTTACACCTAACGGGATTTCACGTAAATCTTGCAAACTATCAATGTAACCCGTTGCGCGCACCATATACTCGGCTTCGCCCATTTCAACTACCGATCCACCGGTTTCCTGATTGGCACGTTGAATAGCCATTTTAATTTTTGCAATTGGCAAGTTATAGGCACGTAGTTTATTTGGGTCTAGAACAACCTGATATTGCTTAACCATACCACCCAGTGTGACGACTTCAGAAACACCGGCAACCGTTTGTAATTCATACTTTAAAAACCAGTCCTGAATGGAACGTAATTGCGACAGATCATTTTTACCCGATCGATCAACCAGCGCATATTCATATACCCAGCCAACTCCGCTTGCATCCGGTCCTAAAGCAGGTTTTGCCGCTGCGGGTAATCTACTTGTAACCTGGCTTAAATATTCGAGTACCCTTGAGCGTGCCCAATAAGGGTCAGTACCATCTTCGAAAATAACATATACAAATGAATCACCAAAGAATGAATAACCACGCACATTAACCGCCTGGGGAACTGATAACATCGCTGTAGTTAAAGGATAGGTAACCTGATCTTCAACCACCCGTGGTGCCTGCCCGGGGTAAGATGTTTTAATAATCACCTGCACATCAGACAAATCAGGCAAGGCATCCAGTGGTGTATTTTTAACTGCATAAATACCCCAGCCTGTGACAATTAATGTCATTAGCAGTACCATGAAACGATTCTTAATTGACCAGTGAATAATCGATGCAATCATGTTTATTCTCCCTGGCTTTTTATGCTGCTGATTAAGTATTTACCTTGCGTTTCTATTAACTCAAACGTTACCCTGTCACCCACACTGAATCCCTCCAGTGACACACCTTTTAGTGTTGTAAAGTCCATCACCATTTCAGGCCAGCCTAAAATATCTATAGGCTCATGCTGCAGGGTGATCATGCCATGGTCTTTCATTAGTGAGGTAATAACACCCTTGCCTTTTACTGGCATGTCCATGGTTTTATTATGCTTACTTTCTAGCGTATCAAGCGGATCCGTCATTCGTAAGAGACTTGCTTTCAGACTAGCTTCTGAATCAATTAAAAATTGTGACGATGTAACTACTTTTTCGCCTGCATTTATACCTGATAATATTTCAATAAAATCACCTGACTCCAAACCAGCTACAACTATACGTTGTGCAAAACGACCATTACCTTTAGCAACAATCAATCGTTCGGTTTCACCGGATCTAAGCAATGCTTCACGGGGTACACTTAATACATTTTCTTTTGCGCCACCATAAATTGATACATTTGCATACATATTTGGCTTCAAGGTTTCGCCAGGATTTTCAAATCGCAGACGGACTTTTAGTGTGCGATTTTTTGCATCTAAAATCGGATAGACATAATCCACTTTACCTTCCCATGTGCGACCTGGAATAAATGATAAATTAACATCTGCCGCCTGACCCAGCTCTACCCAGGCACTCTGACTTTCAAAAACTTCCGCCAATACCCAAACACTACTCAAATCAGCCAGTGTCATTACTCTATTTGCTGGTTTAATATACATACCTTCACGCACCATTAACATGGTGACTATGCCATCTTGAGAAGCATAAACACTAATCGCCTGTGGTACTTTACGGGTTTTTTTAACGTTATTAATTTGTTTTTTACTTATCCCTAATGATGTCAATTTGGCTCTTGATGCAGAGCTTAAACGCCGGTTATTTGATCGCAATGCCTGCACATACTCTTCCATAGCATTAACTAATTTTGGTGAATACAGGTCAAATAAACGTTGACCTTTTTTAACTCGATCACCTTCTATTTTTACAGCCAGTTTTTCTATCCAGCCATCAACTCGTAAATGAACATGTGTAAGTTTTGACTCATCAAGCCCAACATAACCAACTGTATTTATCTTACGCCACAACTTTCCCGACTCGACATCGGCAGTACGTACGCCCATGTTATTTTCTACCGCAGGTGATATTTTAACTACTGGTCCTGTTTCATCAGAGTTATCGCCCTCATCCCCTGCAGAATAAACGGGCTCTAAATCCATTCCCATCGGGGACTTTCCTGGTTTATCACGACGATAGTTTGGGTCCATAGGTGCCACCCAGTAAAGTATTTCTTTTTCTTTACTTGTTGATTTTACTTTTGTTTTTTCCTGCTCAACTTTAACTAAACTCATTCCGCAAATCGGGCAATTACCCCCACTCTCTCTTACAATATGTGGATGCATAGGACATTGGTAACTGGTGTCAAAATGACTCACACTATGATCTACAGCAGTTTCACTGCTTATACCCATATCGAAATATTTTGTTAAAAATATCGCCGCAACAAAAACAACAGCAACTATACCCACCATTAAAATTATTTTATTATTTAGTTTCATTATTGATTACCTACTAAAAACTCTAAATCAGACTTGCTCAAACTAAACTGGTATTTGAGCTTCAATTCAGCAAGCCGAGTATTAAACTCAGTTACCTGTGCTTTAGAGAGCGTTAAAAAATCGACTACGCCGCTTCGATAACCCCTCATGGCTACTTCTGTATTTTGCTTTGCCTGTGAATTTATTTTTTCAGAATATAATTTTAAACGCTGTTTGAATTTAAATAATCGCGCATGTGTTTGCTTTAATTTTTTAAGTATCTCTCTTTGTGTGTCAATTAATTTATAACGTGCACTTTGCACCTTGCTTTTACCTGAAGCCACATGACGATCCTGTTTTTCTTCAGTAAAAACAGGTAAATCAAGCGTCACCATTGCGGTCATGAAATCAGGCAAATCTGAGCCATCTACCCTTTCTCCCTGACGATTACCATAACGCACATCCAGCCCCCATTGTGCACTGTACTTATCTTCTTCCAATGCCAGCGCACTGCGCTGAATATCTAGATTATCCTGTGCCTGTTTTAATTGTGGATGCTGTTTTATTAAAGACTGCAATGCAGGTAATGACATAAGTGTATATTCATTCTCATCAATAGCCCCATGAACAACCTTCACATCATTCACGCCTAACCACTTTGCTAACTCTTCCTGCGCGACAAACAATTCGCTTTGCATGGTTTGTAATTTGTCATCAATAAGAGATATATCCAGCTCTGCCTGCACCACACTTTGCTGATTTGCTCGACCAGACGCATAAAATTCCTCATTAATATTCAGCATTTCTTCAAACACCTTTCTGTTTGACTCAATTACGCTAATTGCATTTTCTCGATACCAGACTTCATACCAGCTCTTTTTAACCGCCAGAATAACCTGGCGTTTACGAGACTCAAGCTTGCTAGCTTGTGTGCTGGCATTTGCTTTCATAAGCTCAGTTTTATTTTTAAGACTGTTACCACGAGGAAAATTTTGCTGATAACCAAGAACCAGTTGTGTCATAGGCTCCTGATCTAAATTGAAAGTATCAATTGGCACCGCCTGTGCTCCAAAACGTAATTTCGGATCATCCCAGGTCTGTGACGCATGACTTAACTGATTCCATGAGTCTTGTTTTGCCACTAACCCAGATATCAGGGCATCGTTGCTTAATGCCAATTCTAGCGCCTGTTTCAGGCTTACAGTGTTATCCGCCTGAAGCGTAGAATTAATGAACAGTAAGCTAATGAAAGATAGTTTTATTAAGGCGTTCATGCCTTATTCCTCATAAATATTTTAAATAGCGAAGCATTAATAAATTGCGTTAATAACAAACACAATTTAAAACCATAAAATAATTAAAGGATTTTCTAGATAGTAAGAACGGTCTTAATAAGAAGAGTTGGTGGTGATGCCTGTGAAACATTTAGCAATAGCTGCTCAACATGCTGTATCTGATTTAGTGTGTCGATATTGGCTTCTATAATTTCATATAGGCCTGTTGAACGGTTATTAAATGAAGGTATAGAGACTAAAGCATTAGACTGATTATCCAGAGCCAGCACGCTATCACAGAGGGCAGGGGGGCAGTGACAATCTGATATTTCCTGCATCATATTTGATTGCTGCATTTTAACTTTCATCGCCGCATGAGCGGGCACCTGTACACTTATATTTAGTACAGACAGCATAAACAATGCCAGTATAAATCTGGCACAGCGTTTAATTACGGTAATTTTATGCTTTTTATGCAAAATACTCAGAATAGCCATGTTTTCAGTCGTTAATAGACAGTATAGTCCTAAATAAATTCATATGAAAATTAAAAATACTATATTTTTCTATAACTTACCCTGTATGGCCTGTTGGCTTTACTTTTTTTGTGTTAACTCGTATGGATGATTCCATTACCGGTTATATGGTTATAATAAACTAAAGAACGAGTAATTAAGTTTAACAATGTGTCTTTTATCACATACTTAAGCGGGCTGTTATATCTAATATTCGTTCTATCAGGGCTAATGTGTCATTTATCACACATACAATATAAATAAGCATTTCCTGATACACAGTGCTGGCAAGGTTTTACCGATACTAATTATTATAAACAATATGTCTTAATTCTCAGGTGGTTGTATGCAGTTGTTCAATACCCAGAAACCTGTTCGTGATGTTTCTGAAAAGAGTCGTTTTCAAGAAATTAATTCCACTTACAGTCAGCTTGCTGACATCAAAGAAAGATCCTGGATTGATACC
>JAPHRB010000136.1 GCA_026197015.1 Gammaproteobacteria bacterium
AATTACCAGAATTTCACGAATATTGGCGAGCATCAATGTCGTAAGTGGATAATAAATCATTGGTTTGTCAAAAATGGGTAGTAATTGTTTTGAAATAACCTTTGTAGCTGGATACAATCTTGTCCCGGCTCCTCCTGCGAGTATAATGCCTTTTCTTTTTTTGTTGCTCATTAATGGATCCATCGGTTTAGATTGTTTATTAGTTGAAGTTAAGTGTAGTTAACTATTTATAGTTTTTATGAATCCAGTTAAGGTAAGTGCCGCTAGTAATGTTGTTTACCCAGGATTCGTTGTTTAGATACCATTGAACGGTTTTGCTTATTCCTGTTTCAAATGTTTCTTTAGGTTTCCAATTTAGCTCGTTTTCAATTTTTGATGCATTAATTGCGTAACGTCGATCATGTCCTGCGCGATCGTCAACAAAACTAATTAAAGAGTTATAGTCTTTAATTATTGGGTCTTTTGAAGGTTTTGAATAATTAAGAATGTCGCATACGGTGTGAACTATTTCGAGATTTGTTTTTTCATTTAATCCACCAATGTTATAAACCTCGCCTGGATTGCCATCTTTCAGTACTCTTCTGATTGCACTGCAATGATCGCTAACATATAACCAGTCTCGAACTTGTAATCCGTCACCGTAGATTGGCAATGCTTTCAGGTTAATTGAATTGTGGATGATGAGCGGTATCAGTTTTTCTGGGAACTGGTAGGGGCCATAATTATTTGAGCAATTTGTTGTAATTGCCGGGAAATCATATGTGTGAAAATAAGATCTTACCAGATGGTCGGATGAGGCTTTACTAGCACTATATGGACTATTGGGTTCGTATTTGCTGTTTTCAGTAAAGGCAGCCGCGTTTTTATCAAGTGATCCATAGACTTCGTCTGTTGAAATATGAATAAAACGAAACTGTTCTTTTTTGTTAATCTCTAGTTTATCCCAGTAGTCGCGACATGACTCCAGTAAACGGAAAGTGCCGATAATATTGGTTGAAATAAATTCTTCGGGATTGTGTATTGATCTGTCTACATGTGACTCAGCGGCAAAATTAATAATCGCTCGTGGTTGATGCTTTCGTAGAAGCTCTTTGATTTGGGCGGTATCTGTAATATCTCCCTTTATAAAATGATATAGTGGGTTATTGGTCAAAGAGCTTAGATTGTCAGGATTTCCCGCGTAGGTGAGTTTGTCAAAATTAATAACCTGTTCATTAGATTGCTTTAACCAATCGATTATAAAGTTTGCACCTATGAAGCCAGCACCGCCAGTAACAAGTATCGTCATAACGATATATTAACCCAAGGGGAATAAGTTTGGGAGATGTTTCAAGGGATGTGTTGTGACTTTATATCATAGAGTGATAATTTATAAAGAGTGGCGATTTATTGGAAGCTGTAAAGGTTTGAAAAATAATATAGATATTTACTTTTTGTGAAGTCAATAAACTGGAAGGTAATTTAAAAAATGGCTAGAAGCAAATCAAGCGGCAACTGGTTAAAAGAGCATTTTGATGATGAGTTTGTCAAACAATCTCAAAAAGACGGATATCGTTCGCGAGCTGTTTATAAACTCAAAGAAATCGATGAGAAAGACTATTTGTTGAAACCCGGCAGTATTGTTATTGATCTGGGGGCGGCCCCCGGTAGCTGGTGTGAGTATGTTGTGCGTAAACTTAAAGGCAAGGGGCGTATAATTGCTCTGGACATACTGCCTATGGAGCCTATGGAGGGGGTAGAGATTATAACTGGTGATTTTCTCGAGGATGAGGTGTTTAGTGAATTATTAAATACTTTAGGATCTGACAGGCCAGACCTTGTAATTTGCGATATGGCCCCCAATATGAGTGGACAACAGGCTGTAGATATACCAAGAGCCATGTATATGGCAGAGCTTGCCCTGGATTTATCTCAACAGGTTTTGAAACCCGGAGGGGGATTACTTGTCAAACTGTTTCAGGGTGAGGGTTTCGATGCTTATATCAAACAGATGCGAGAGCGGTTTAGTCGTGTAGTTATGCGAAAACCAAAAGCTTCCAGACCAAGAAGTAAGGAAGTTTATGGTTTGGCGACAGGATTTAAGGCTTAATGTAAGACTGTTTTCGATCGTCACAATTAGAAGGTCAGGGCTATTTGAGCTGGCTTTTAAGCTGTCTGTGTAGTACTTTTATATTAATGTTTAATCTAACCGAGGTGTTGTCTTGAACGACCTGGTCAAAAATCTGATTTTATGGGGTGTGATTGCCCTTATTTTGCTGTCTGTTTTCAGTAATTTCTCCCAACGTGCTAATAAAGAAGCCGAATTTTCCTATTCTGAATTCATTGCCGATGTTAAAAATGGCAATGTCGCTGAAGTTGATATTGCAGGTCGTAAAATCACGGGTAAAACCCGCGATCTTAAGTCGTTTACAACTTATAGCCCTGAAACTGACAATCGTTCGATGATTGGTGATTTGCTTGAAAACAACGTCAAAATTGTTGCTAAAGAGCCAGAACAGCCTTCATTGTTAATGAATATTTTTATTTCATGGTTCCCGTTCCTGTTGTTAATTGGTATCTGGATATTTTTTATGCGTCAGATGCAAGGCGGCGCCGGTGGCCGTGGTGCAATGTCATTTGGTAAGAGCAAAGCCCGTATGTTGGGCGAAGAAGAAATAAAAACCACATTTGCAGATGTTGCAGGTGTTGAAGAGGCTAAAGAAGAAGTGGGTGAACTGGTTGAGTTCCTGCGCGATCCGGGTAAATTCCAGAAACTCGGCGGGCAAATACCACGAGGTGTTTTGATGGTAGGTTCTCCTGGTACGGGTAAAACATTACTGGCAAAAGCTATCGCTGGTGAAGCTAAGGTGCCATTTTTTACTATTTCCGGTTCAGACTTCGTTGAAATGTTTGTAGGTGTTGGTGCTTCACGTGTGCGAGATATGTTTGAACAGGCGAAAAAACATGCACCCTGCATTATCTTTATTGATGAAATTGATGCGGTAGGTCGGCATCGTGGAGCCGGTGTAGGTGGTGGTCACGATGAGCGCGAGCAAACATTAAACCAGTTGTTGGTTGAAATGGATGGTTTTGAAGGTAGTGAAGGCGTCATCGTTATTGCTGCAACTAACCGCCCTGATGTCCTTGACCCTGCGTTATTGCGCCCGGGACGGTTTGACCGTCAGGTTGTAGTGCCGTTGCCAGATGTGCGCGGTCGTGAGCAGATACTTAAAGTTCATATGCGAAAAGTACCCGCATCAGATGATGTGAAAGCATCTCTAATTGCACGTGGTACACCCGGTTTCTCTGGTGCTGATCTGGCGAATCTGGTTAATGAGGCGGCATTATTTGCTGCTCGAGAAAACGCCAAAGAAGTATATATGGATCACTTTGAGCGAGCTAAAGACAAAATCATGATGGGCGCTGAGCGTAAATCTATGGTTATGTCTGAAGACGAGAAGAAGTTGACGGCATACCATGAAGCGGGTCATGCAATAGTAGGGCGTCTGGTTCCGGATCATGACCCTGTTTATAAGGTTAGTATTATCCCTCGTGGCCGTGCATTAGGTGTGACAATGTTTTTGCCAACTGAAGATCGCTACAGTTATAGTAAACGCCGACTGGAGAGTCAGATCTCCAGTTTGTTTGGTGGCCGTCTCGCTGAAGAAATTATATTTGGTCATGATAATGTGACAACAGGCGCTTCAAACGATATTGAGAGAGCAACAGATATAGCGCGTAATATGGTTACCAAATGGGGACTTTCTGAAAAAATGGGGCCATTAGCTTATTCTGAAGATGAGGGTGAAGTTTTTCTGGGTCGCTCTGTAACCCAGCATAAAAACCTGGCAGATGATACGGCTCGCGTGATTGATGAAGAAATACGTGACTTTATAGATAGAAACTATAAACGTGCTGAAGATATACTTAACGAGAATCTGGATATTTTGCATTCGATGTCAGATGCCTTAATGAAGTATGAAACTATCGATACAGCTCAAATTGATCAGTTAATGGCGCGTGAAAAAGTTAGTCCGCCAAAAGACTGGAGTGATAATGATAATAATTCAGGTGCTTCATCGTCTTCAACTAAGGAAGAATCTAAAAAAGAAGACAAAGGCGACGGCTCTATTGGTGGCCCTGCAAGTCTCCACTAGTTGATATTGTTTAATTTAGAGAAGGGGTGCCTCTGTAGGGTGCCCTTTTTTTTGTGGTAACTAAAAGCCCTGCTTTTCAGTGTGTCCATAGGCGTTGGAAAAATATTGCTTTTAAATATTATTCATGTGAAAAAACATTTATGTCTGAAGTTTTAAATGTGACATGGTTTTTGTAAATTATATGGATTGTAGAGAGATAATTTAATACCCGTTAAGTTACTGGGTAATTGAACTCGGTAAAAAAGCAGGCGTTCCATATAACAGAAATATCTTTACCGGTGATTATTGTTTTGATGTTATTTTATTTAACGAAAAGTAAGAGTTAGATTTTTATAAAATCATGAGTCATATTTTATCTTTGTGTGAAACTGGAAAGTCTGTAGTTATGGGTATATTAAATACCACTCCAGATTCGTTTTCAGACGGTGGTCAGTTTGTAGCTGTCGAGTCTGCATTGGCACAAGCTTTGAAAATGCAGCGTGAAGGTGCTGATATAATTGATGTGGGAGGGGAGTCAACTCGCCCTGGCGCAAAAAGCGTTTCTACAGCTGATGAGATTAATCGCGTTATTCCTGTAATTAAGGCAATTCGTAAACAAAGCGATGTGCTTGTTTCAATTGACACCAGTAAAGCGGAAGTCATGAGAGAAGCCGTAGAAGCCGGTGCAAATATTATAAACGATGTAAATGCTTTACGTGCGCAAGGCGCATTAGATGTCTGTGCTCAATTGGCTGTTCCTGTTTGTATAATGCATATGCAGGGTGAACCGAGAACCATGCAGGCTAAACCAGTATACGATGATGTGGTTGATGATATAAAGCAGTTTTTCGAGTTGCGAATTGAAGCGTGTATTAAAGCCGGAATTAAAAGGCAGAATATAATATTAGACCCGGGTTTTGGTTTTGGTAAAACGTTAGAGCATAATTTGCAACTTTTAAAAAGACTGGGTGAATTTCAGGTGTTTGAATTACCTGTTCTGGTCGGTTTGTCTCGTAAAAGCATGTTAGGTAAAATTTTGAATGAGTCAGCAGCAGGTAATCGGCTGTATGCCAGTGTTGCGGCAGCGGTTCTGGCTAGTGTAAATGGAGCGAGTTTGTTTCGAGTGCACGATGTTAAAGCAACAGTGGACGCGTTAAAAGTTTGTGATGCTTTGAATGGTATGTAATTATATCGCTTGCTTGTCGGCTTGTTGCTTCATTTACGTCTATATTTAGCTAATGATGAGAGTCTGAATAACTAGAAAATAATTTATGGAAATTTGAATGGCAAAAAAATATTTCGGAACTGACGGTATTCGTGGCCGTGTTGGTCAGGGGCAGATGACACCTCAGGCTGTTATGAAACTTGGTTGGTCAGTGGGTAAGGTGCTTGCAAGCCATGGTAATAGTCTTGTGGTCATAGGTAAAGATACACGTATATCGGGTTATATGTTTGAAGCTTCGCTTGAAGCAGGTTTATCAGCGGCAGGTGTTGATTCAAGAATACTTGGGCCAATGCCAACTCCGGGTATCGCTTATCTAACACGAACATTACGTGCTTCTGCCGGGATAGTGATTTCTGCCTCACATAATCCGTTTTATGATAATGGTCTTAAGTTTTTCTCTGCAGAAGGCAGCAAATTACCAGATGAAATTGAAAATGAAATTGAAGAAATGTTTGAGCAGGAGATGGAAATAGTTGATTCAGCTGCCTTAGGCAAGGCTGAGCGTATCGAAGACGCGCAGGGGCGTTATATAGAAGCCTGTAAGGCAACTATTCCTATTGGAACATCTTTTACGGGCATTAAGGTGGTGTTAGATTGTGCAAATGGGGCAACCTATCACATTGCCCCTAATGTATTTGCTGAGCTTGGGGCAGAAGTGATTACGATTGCTGATAAACCGAATGGAATCAATATTAATGAAAATTGTGGTTCTACTTATCCAAACACCTTAGCGGCCGCTGTGTTGCAAAATCGTGCTGATATCGGAATTGCTTTTGATGGTGATGGCGACCGCCTAATGATGGTTGATAGCAAGGGCCAGATTATAGATGGTGATGAGATACTTTATATTATTACCAAAGCCAGGCTTGCAGCCGGTGAGTCGCAGGGTGGTGTTGCGGGTACTATGATGAGTAACCTGGGGCTTGAACTAGCAATTAAACAGTTAGGCCTGGAATTTGTGCGTACAAACGTTGGAGACAGGTATGTAATGGAGTGCCTGAGGGATAAAGGCTGGTCTCTAGGGGGTGAAAACTCAGGACATATTATTTGTCTCGATAGAACGACAACCGGAGATGGTATTGTTTCCGCGTTACAGGTAATGGCATATCTTGCTGATTCCGGTTTGACTTTATCCGAAGTTTTATCAGATATGACAATGATGCCGCAAATACTCATAAATGTACCTTTGCCGATAAACACCAACCCTATAGGTGAGCCTAAGGTGAAACAGGCTGTTGAAGACGTTGAGAAGCAGTTAAATGGCAGGGGGCGGGTATTATTACGTGCATCGGGGACAGAGCCATTGATAAGGGTTATGGTAGAAGGTGAAGAAGAAAAGCAGGTTACTGCATTTGCTCAGCAAATAGCAGATGCGGTATCGGCCTCAGTGGCTCATGCTAATCCGGCTTAGTTTGTAAATTACAAATCTTCGTAAAAGCGAGCCTTCCCCCCGAGCATTCCAATGCGAGGCTCGCTTTTTTGTGCATTTTTGACTCGTGAGAAATAACGAATGACTTGCGACTTTCCTCATGCCCCATTAGAATACGCCCATCATAAAAAAACACTAATATCGGAGTTAGTATGCGTAAGCCAATGGTAGCCGGCAACTGGAAAATGAATGGTTCCTGTGAGTCTGTAAAAACACTTGTTGAAGGTATCAAAGAAGGCATGGGATTAGTTAATACTGCAGAAGTTGTGGTTTGCCCACCTGCTGTTTTTATCCCCCGTGTATCGGGCGCAGTTGATGGTACCGATATTAAAGTTGGATCACAAAATATTTGTGATGCAGATAAAGGCGCATTTACCGGTGAAATTTCTGGTGAAATGCTCAAAGAAATTGGTTGTGAATATGCAATTGTGGGTCACTCTGAGCGCCGTGCGCTGTATGGTGAAAATGACGAATTAGTTGCAAAACGCTTTGCAGCAGCCCGTCGAAATGGATTGAAGCCAATTTTTTGTATTGGTGAAACACTTGAAGAACGTGAATCAGGTGTCACAAACGATGTTTGTTCTCGTCAAATAGATGCGGTTATCGCGCTAGAGGGTGTTGAGGCGCTTGCTGATGGCGTTATTGCGTATGAGCCTGTATGGGCAATAGGCACAGGAAAAACAGCTTCGCCTGAGCAGGCGCAGGAAGTACATGCATTTATTCGTGGCAAGATAGCGGCTTTAAATGCTGATGTGGCTGCAGGGTTGCAAATTTTATACGGTGGCTCTATGAATGCAGGAAATGCAAAAGAGTTAATTGGTCAGCCTGATATTGATGGTGGCCTAATCGGCGGTGCTTCTTTAACGCCTGCTGATTTTCTAGCAATCTGCCGGGCGGCGGGTTAAGGGTAAATAATAAGTGATTTCTATTCTTCTTGTAATTCATGTTTTACTGTCGTTGACTATTATCGGCCTGATAATGCTGCAACGAGGTAAAGGTGCTGATGCTGGTGCCTCTTTAGGTGGCGGCGGTTCTTCGGGCTCGGTTTTTGGTGCTCGAGGTGCGGCGAACTTTTTAAGTCGTACAACAGCTATTTTAGCAGCGGCTTTCTTTACCACCAGTTTAGCGTTAGCGTATTTCTCATCTAATCTGCAGACCGCAAGCAGTGTTGAAAGTGGTTCAGTATTAGATCAGCCAGCAGTATTGCCCGCAACAGATATGCCGTTACCTTCTGAGGTGCCTGCAGCTGATATGCCAGCACCTGTAGAATCCGCACCAGGTGGCGATATACCCGCATCTGAATCATCAACTACTACCCCTGCTAGCGAAATACCCGCTGCAGAATAATAGTTTTATCGCGACTTTCAGGTTTGTTCCTACAGTTAAACCTCAAATGTAGGAGTGCTCTTAGAGTCGCGTTTTTGTTTCTATATTAAAAAGGGGTGTTGTGGGTGAGTTGCGACCGATTGCACTCAATGTGCAATCGCAGCGCGACGAACGCGCAACAGGAAGTTGCGCCGGGCATGCTCAAAGCGCAGAGAGGACAGGAGTCCGAACGCCCGTGAAGATAGTTAAGTATAAAACACGCCGATGTGGTGAAATTGGTAGACACGCTACCTTGAGGGGGTAGTGAGCCTTGCTCGTGCTGGTTCGACTCCAGTCATCGGCACCATTTTAAGTTATTCCTGATGAGTTATATTTTTAACCATCAGGAATTAAATAAACTTAAGTTAAACTTTAAACTTGCTTGCTACAGTATGTAGATTAGTACTTAACTGAGCAAGGTCAGCGCTTGCTGATGTTATTTGTTTGGAACCAGCTGCTGTTTCATTTGAGATATCAGAAATATTTGTAATATTACGGTTTATTTCTTCTGCTGTCGCACTTTGTTCTTCTGCAGCGCTGGCTATTTGAATGCTCATGTCATTTATCTGTTCTACGGCTTTAGATATGGCTCCTAAAGATGTGCCGGCTTTTGATGCTTGTTCAACTACGGCTTGTATTTCTTTACGGCTCTTGTTCATGGCATTAACTACATTTCTTGAACCACTTTGTAGTTTTTCTATGACCTGATTTATCTCTTCAGTTGATTTCTGTGTGCGACCTGCCAGTGTTCTCACTTCATCTGCAACAACAGCAAAACCGCGACCCTGTTCACCCGCACGTGCAGCTTCAATGGCTGCATTTAAGGCGAGTAAATTAGTTTGTTCAGCCACACTTTTAATAACATCAAGAACAGCATTGATGTTGTCGCTATCCTGCTCTAATTCGTGAATACTATCAGCCGTGCCATCTAAATGCTGAGCAAGTTCCTGAACTGCAGTGATAACATCATCAACATCTTTTTTCCCTTGTACTGTTTCTGTATTGGCTTCTTCTGCTGCGTTAGCAGTGCCTGAAATGTTTCTACTGACTTCAAGCACTGTTGAGCTCATCTCATTCATTGCTGCAGCTACTTGTTCCGTTTGAGACTGTTGCTCAAGAATTCTGTCGCTAGTTTGTTGGGAAGTGGCGGACAGTTCTTCTGACGCGCTAGCAACCTGATTTACAGAGTTTGTGATTTGTTGGACAATGTTACTAATCCCATTAGACATTTCATTGATAGCAGCGGATAGTTCAGTAAGTTCATCGTTTCCACTTAGTTTTAATTCCTCACCAGTAAGGTCACCATTAGCAATACTTTTAGCTCGGTCGACGACTGTAGTAAGTCGAGAAGTAATCATGCGGCTAATAAGTACTGAAATTACAATACCTAGTCCTATGCTAATTAATGATCCCAGTATTAATACTGTTTTCATTGATGTGTTTTCTTTATTTAGTAAAGCTTTATCAATACTGGCTAGTTTGTCCTGTGATTCACGCATTTGTTTTAATATTTGCATGATGCTTTTAGCTTTTGGTGCGGCTTCTGTTTCTAGCCAGTAATTGGCCAGATTCCAGTTTTTAGCTGAGCGTAATGAAAACATTTTTGCAGGTAATGGTGCGAAACTTGCTCTTGAGGTTTTATAGTTATTCCAGAATGTTTTTTGTTTTTCATTAAATAAACTACTTATTTTAGAAATTTGTCCAAATCGAGCTTCATTTACCTTCCATTTTGATTTGAAGTTATTTGCAAATGTCATATCACCAGTAAGCAGGTATGCTCGAATATTCGCCAGGCCAAGAGCAAATGAGCCTCTGCTATCGGCAAGTAGTTTCAATAAGTGTTTGCGTTGAGTGGTTGCGGGTAAATATGATTCTTCATTGATTAATGAAGTTATCGCATTAATGACCTCTTTAGCTTTTGGTGCTGCTTCTGATAAGAGTAAATTAAATGAAGGTATATTTTCGGAGGTGTGAGAAATATCTTCTATTTTCTGTTGCTTCTGGCGAAATATGCTTATATGTTTTTTTACTTCATTGAGTCTGTTAATGTTTTCAGGATTTGTCCAATGAGAGGAGAATTCATCCATCTGATTAATGGCTGTATCAATAAGCTCCCAACCTCGCAATCGTTCAGCTTTGAATTTTTGAGCGCTGACTTCGTTTTCGCCAAGAATCATGTAACCACGTAGTCCGGCCAGAGTAAGGTGTATCCCATCTGATATCTGTAAGCCCGCAAGTACGCTTGGTAGGCGTAAATCAACTAATCTATGCTGTACTTTCTGTGTGTTGTTTAAGGAGGTTAAGCTATTAATGGAGGCTAATGCGGTTAAAATTAGTATCAGACCGAAGCCCGCAAATAGTTTATTTTGAATTGTTATTTTTATAGGTCTACCATTAAAAAAATTTATCACGCTAAAGCATCATCCAGAATATTGGGTTAAAAGCTAAATATTAGCCTTATAAATAATAACCTTAATTAAAGTATGTATTATGATTTTGTCAAATTAAATGACAGATTTATCAACTTTCATTAATGTGATGTTTTTATTGAGCTTTATTTAAATTAGATTATTATTAATCACTAATGCATTTGTTTTTTTTATGATTTAAATACAATTCGAAATTTTATTGAGTAGTGGCTAGAGGGTATTATTTGTTTTTGGTATTATAATAAGCTTCACTTATCGTGAGATACACATAATATGTGATGACATGAGCATATTTATTGACTAAAGTCAGTGCTGCAAACCATAATAAGAGCTTTGCCTCGTCATTATTGACTGTGAGAAAACAATAAAATGCTCGAAAATTACATACCTGTTTTAATTTTTATTGCTGTTGGTTTATTCGTTGGTGTCGCTATGATTGCGCTGGGCGGATTTATTCTTGCTCCTAGCAAACCTGATGAAGTAAAAAATTCCCCTTATGAATGCGGTTTTTCTGCATTTGAAGATGCACGTTTGAAGTTTGATGTGCGCTTTTATCTGGTTGCAATTCTGTTTATTATTTTTGATCTGGAAATTGCATTTCTATTCCCCTGGGCTATTGTGCTTGAGGATATTGGAATATTCGGCATAGTGGCTATGGGAATATTTCTTGGAATACTGGTAATTGGATTTATATATGAGTGGAAAAAAGGGGCGCTAGAATGGGAATAGAAGGCATTCTGGACAAAGGTTTTGTCACCACGTCAGTTGATAGCGTTGTTAACTGGGCACGTACCGGTTCAATGTGGCCAATGACGTTTGGTTTGGCATGTTGTGCGGTTGAAATGATGCAGGCTGGTGCCTCCCGTTATGATCTTGATCGATTCGGTATTATTTTCCGTGGTTCACCTCGACAGTCTGATGTAATGATTGTTGCCGGCACCTTAACGAATAAAATGGCTCCTGCGTTACGTAAAGTGTATGACCAGATGCCGGAGCCGCGTTGGGTTATATCCATGGGGTCATGTGCTAACGGCGGTGGTTATTATCATTACTCCTATTCAGTAGTCAGGGGCTGCGACAGAATTATCCCGGTAGATATTTATGTGCCAGGTTGCCCGCCAACGGCAGAAGCATTGATTTATGGAATAATTCAATTGCAAAATAAAATTAAACGCACTTGTACTATTGCTCGACAGGCTTAATGAATATGACGGCAATTGAAAAACTATCAGAGCAACTTGATCAGGTTTTTACTTCTAAATTACAAAGTAAGAAACTGGAGCTGGGTGAGATTACTATTGAAGTAAGCGCAGATGATTATTTAACGGTTTGTAAACAACTGCATGATAATGAGTCTTTTGCTTTTGAAATTCTTATTGATTTATGCGGTATAGATTATTCCGCTTATGGTCAGGACGAATGGAAAACGGATGCCTCTGCAAATGGTTTCAGTCGGGGTGTAGAGAGTGCTCAGCATGGCCGTTTAAAATTTGGTGATGAGTTGCCCGAAAACGAAAATAGCGGCAAACGCTTCGCGGTTATAGTGCATTTATTATCGATTAAAAATAATCAACGGTTACGCGTTCGAGTATTTGCTGAAGATGATGCGTACCCTGTTGTTAAGTCAGTAGTTGATATCTGGAATGGTGTTAACTGGTTTGAACGTGAAGCGTTTGATTTATTCGGTATCCATTTTGATGGGCACCCTGATTTACGACGCATTCTCACCGATTATGGTTTTGTGGGTCACCCCTTTAGAAAAGATTTCCCTTTATCGGGTAACGTTGAAATGCGTTATGACGAAGAGCAAAAACGTGTTGTATATGAACCGGTGAGTATTGAACCTCGAGTACTGGTTCCACGTGTCATCAGAGAAAATAAAAAACATCAAAACCTGTCTGCTAATGAACTGGAAAGTGAAGATTAAACATGCCTGAAATTCGCAACTATACATTGAATTTTGGCCCTCAGCATCCAGCAGCCCATGGCGTATTACGTTTGATACTGGAAATGGATGGAGAGGTTATTCAGCGAGCAGACCCGCATATTGGTTTGTTGCATCGAGCAACGGAAAAGCTGGCTGAGTCAAAACCTTATAATCAAAGCATTGGTTATATGGATCGTCTCGATTATGTTTCCATGATGTGTAATGAACACGGTTATATTTTGGCATTAGAAAAATTACTTGGTGTAGAAGTCCCTGAACGTGCGCAATATATTCGCGTTATGTTTGATGAAATCACCCGGCTTTTAAATCATTTGTTATGGATTGGTGCTCATGGTTTAGATGTGGGGGCGATGACAATGTTTTTATACGCTTTCCGTGAACGTGAAGATTTAATGGATGTATACGAAGCGGTTTCTGGCGCACGTTTACATGCTACTTATTATCGTCCGGGTGGAGTCGCGCGTGACCTGCCTGATTCAATGCCTCAATACAAAGCATCTAAATGGCACAGTCAGAAAGAAGTTAATAGATTAAATGATACCCGTAGTGGTTCATTGCTTGATTTTATTGAAGACTTTACAAAACGTTTTCCAACTTATGTAGATGAGTATGAAACGCTATTAACCGATAATCGAATCTGGAAGCAGCGTTTAGTTGATATTGCGATTGTTTCACCCGAGCGTGCGATGCAATTAGGTTTTACGGGTCCCATGTTACGTGGTTCTGGTGTTGAGTGGGATTTACGAAAAAAACAGCCTTATGCTGTCTACGATAAAATGGATTTTGATATTCCTGTGGGTACCAATGGTGATTCTTATGATCGTTATCTGGTGCGCATGGAAGAGATGCGACAGTCCAATAGAATTATCAGGCAATGCGTAGACTGGTTAAGAGTAAACCCCGGCCCAGTACTGGCGCAGGATCATAAAGTAACGCCACCCAGCCGTAAAGAAATGAAAGGTGATATGGAATCGTTGATTCATCACTTTAAATTATTTACTGAAGGTTTCTGTTTGCCAGAAGGTGAAGCTTATGGTGCAGTTGAGCACCCTAAGGGGGAGTTTGGCGTTTATTTAAATTCAGATGGTGCGAATAAGCCTTACCGGTTAAAAATTCGTGCCCCGGGTTTTGCCCATTTATCAGCATTAGATGAAATGACCCGCGGACACATGTTATCTGATGTGGTTGCGGTAATTGGAACACAAGATATCGTATTTGGTGAAATAGACCGATGAGTACAGACGAACAAGTTTTATCAGCACATACATTAGAAGAAATTGCAGAGTGGGAATCTCGATACCCGCCTGAGCATAAAAAATCTGCATTGCTGGCTGCTTTGACTGCGGCGCAACATCAAAACAAAGGTTTTTTAACTGTGCCTATAATGGACGCAGTAGCGAAAAGACTGGAGTTGTCAAAAATAGAAGTTTATGAAGTGGCTAGCTTCTATTCAATGTATGAATTAAACCCGGTTGGTAGAAATAATGTAGCAGTCTGTACCAATGTCTGTTGCATGCTGATGGGGTCGGATACGATTGTAAGTCACCTTGAAAAAAAGCTGGGTATTAAATTAGGTGAAAGTACAGATGACGGTCGGATCTATTTAAAAGTTGAAGAAGAATGTCTTGCAGCTTGTGCCGGTGGCCCAATGATGCAGGTTAATCATAAATATTATACTGAGCTCACTATTGATAAAGTAGATGAGATCATTGACGGGCTGGATTAGATTATGGTGATTGGGCATGGCTAACGAAGTTTGCTACGCAACGCTGCAATTTGAAAGCGAGCAATGGTCCTATGAAAACTATCTAAAGGTAGGCGGTTATCAGGCATGGAATAAAATCCTTGAGGAAAAACTGTCACCAGAAGATGTTATTGAAATTGTAAAAGCCTCGGGTTTGCGTGGTCGTGGTGGAGCAGGTTTTCCTACCGGATTGAAATGGAGCTTTATGCCGCGTAATGCACCGGTGCAGAAATATATTGTGTGTAATTCAGATGAATCTGAACCGGGTACCTGCAAAGATAGAGATATTTTACGATTTAACCCCCATGCACTAGTTGAAGGTATGCTTATTGCGGGTTACTGCATTGGCGCCACGGTTGGTTACAACTATATGCGCGGTGAGTTTATGGATGAGGTTTATGAGCGCTTTTCAGATGCCGTTAAAGAAGCTTATGAGCATGGCTACTTAGGTAAAAATATTAATGGCTCAGGTGTTGATTTTGATTTGTATCCAACACTTGGTGCTGGCGCTTATATTTGTGGTGAAGAAACTGCCTTATTAGAATCATTAGAAGGTAAAAAAGGTCAGCCAAGATTCAAACCGCCATTCCCGGCTAATGTCGGTTTGTATGGTAAACCGACAACCATAAATAATACTGAATCATTAGCATCTGTGCCAAGCATTGTGCGTGAAGGCGCTGAATGGTTTAAGGCTTTTGGTGTTGAAAATTCCGGTGGGACTAAATGTTTTTCTGTTTCAGGCCATGTGCAAAAACCCGGTAACTTCGAAGTAAATATGGGGCTGCCATTTAAGGAATTATTAGAACTTGCTGGTGGTGTTACTGAAGGGAGACAGTTAAAAGCGGTTATTCCCGGTGGCTCTTCGGTGCCTGTTGTGCCAGCAGAAATTATGCTTGAAGCCAATATGGATTACGACTCAATTACTAAAGCGGGTTCTATGTTAGGTTCCGGTGCGTTAATCATAATGGATGACAGCACCGACATGGTAAAAGTACTGCAACGTTTATCACGCTTTTATTTTTCTGAGTCCTGTGGTCAATGTACACCTTGTCGTGAAGGTACAGGCTGGTTGTATCGAATGCTGACACGTATTGTTGAAGGCAAAGGTGAACTTGAAGATTTAGATCGACTAGATGATGTTGCTGCAAAAATTGAAGGCCGTACCATTTGTGCATTGGGTGATGCCGCCGCTATGCCGGTAAGAAGTTTTATTAAACATTATCGTGAAGAATTTGAATACTACATTGAACACAAGTGTTCCATGATCGACGGAGCGGGCAAATAATGTCAGAAGATATCGTTACATTTACCGTTGATGATGTTGAGCTAACTGCACCGAAAGGTTCAATGTTGATACAGGCAACGGATAAAGCGGGAATTCATATTCCGCGTTTTTGTTATCATGAAAAATTATCAGTAGCCGCTAACTGTCGTATGTGTCTGGTTGATGTTGAAAAAGCTCCTAAACCTATGCCTGCTTGTGCCACGCCAATTATGGAAGGCATGATTGTTCATACACAATCGGCTAAAGCGGTAGAAGCACAAAAATCAGTAATGGAGTTTTTATTGATTAATCATCCGTTAGACTGTCCTATTTGTGATCAGGGCGGTGAATGTGAGTTACAGGATTTATCTGTGGCTTACGGCGGTGATCATTCTCAGTACACAGATATTAAACGTGTTGTGTTTGATAAGGATATTGGTCCATTAATTCAAACAGAATTAACGCGTTGTATTCAATGTACTCGATGTGTACGTTTTGGTGAAGAAATTGCAGGCATGCGTGAACTGGGTATGACTGATCGTGGAGATCGTGCGGTAATTGGTACGTTTATTTCCAAGAGTGTTGACTCAGAAATGTCTGGCAACGTGATTGATATATGTCCGGTCGGCGCATTAACTGCAAAACCTTCAAGGTTTAGTGGTCGCTCATGGGAGATGATGCAACATGCAGCTGTATCTCCGCATGATTCAGTAGGTTCAAATTTATTCCTGCATACCCTCGATGGTAAAGTAAATCGTGTGGTGCCTCGTGCAAACGAATCCATTAACGAAGTATGGATTTCAGACCGTGATCGTTTTAGTTATCAGGGGTTGCACTCAGACGATCGTGCTACTCGGCCAATGATGAAGTTAAATGGTGAGTGGATAGAAACAGACTGGAATACGGCGCTCAAATATGCCGTTGATGGTTTACAGGCAGTTATTAAAGAAAACTCAGCTGATGAGTTAGCGTGTTGGGTATCTCCAAATGCAACCGTAGAAGAACAATTTTTAGCGCAAAAATTAATGCGTGGTTTAGGTAGTAATAACATTGACCACCGTTTAAGACAAACAGATTTTACCGATCAGGATTTTGCACCAGTAATGCCCTGGATTGGTAACGATATAGAGTCTATAGAACGTCTGGAAGCCATTTTATTAGTGGGTTCTCATGTGCGTAAAGAACAGCCGCTTATAGCTCATCGTTTTATAAAAGCCTCTAGACATCATCAGGTGAAAATTTCTGCTGTTAATCCACGTAAATTCAATTGGCGTTTTAAAATCAGCAATGAATTAATATCATCGGCAGAAGGTATGGTTGAAAACCTCGCGGCAATTGCTAAAGCGGCTGGTGCGGAGCAGGTAAATGTATCTGAACTTATCAACAGCTCTGTTGTTGATGAAAGCCATAAAGCTATTGCTGAAGAATTAAAAACAGCAGGTAGTGTGGCGACTATTTTCATCGGAAATATTGCGGTACAACATCCGCAGTTTTCAACGTTACGCGCTTTAAGTCATGCAATAGCAAAACAAACAGGTGCAACTCTGGCTTACTTGCCAGAAGCGGCAAATGTGGCTGGTGCCTGGTTAGCGGGAAGTCTGCCGCACCGTTTTGCGGGTGGATCAAGAACTAATTCTGCAGGCGCTAATATCGCAGAGATGGTGGCCTCTCCAAAGAAAGCGTTAATATTGTTTAATATAGAGCCAGAGTTTGATGTCGCCAACCCGGCGAAAGCGATGGATGCAGTTGATGCCGCTGATTTTAAAATCGTTATAAATAACTATGCCAGCGAAACGATGAAAGATTATGCGGATGTAATTTTGCCTCTAGCTGCTTTTAGCGAAACCTCAGGTACTTATGTTAATGCTGAAGGTTTCTGGCAAAGTTTTAAAGGTGCTACCTCTGCTTTAGCTGAGTCGCGACCTGGCTGGAAAATTTTACGTGTGCTTGCGAACTTAATGAAAGTTGATGGTTTTGAATATATGTCTTCTGAAGAAGTGCGTAATGAAGTGAAAGAGCAATGTCGTGATATTCAGTTAGATAATACTCTGGCAGGAGATTCGCCGGTTGCCGATGTTCCAGAAACGAGCGGTTTACAGCGTGTTGGCGATGTTTCGTTATATGCAGTAGATTCACTGGTTAGGCGTTCTACAGCATTACAGCTGACGAAAGATGCAGATCAAAATCATGTGGCAATTAATTCCGTGTTGGCTGCAAGATTAAAACTTGAAGAAGGTGATAGAGTATCGGTTACTCAGTCTGGCCATTGTGAGCTGACGGATATTAAAATTGATAATGCAATAGCTGATGATTGTGTCTGGTTAGCTGCATCTGAGGAGTTAAGTATTCAAATGGGTACGACCTATTCACCGATTGAGTTGGAGAAGGCCTGATTATGGAGTGGTTATTCTCATTAGCACCTGATTTTATGGTTGATTTCTGGAACTGGTTACCTCAGTGGATACAGGTGTTAGCTGAGAACCTGTTATACATTGTTTTAATTATGGTTCCACTGATGTTGTGTGTTGCTTATGTAACCTATGCCGAAAGAAAAATAATCGGTTATATGCAGGTTCGTTTAGGTCCCAATAGAGTAGGGCCCAAGGGCTGGTTACAACCAATAGCTGATGCTATAAAATTAATGTTTAAAGAAGTTATTATTCCGACTAACTCGAACAAATTTTTATTTTTATTCGCACCCATATTAACGCTTGGCCCTGCATTGGCTGCCTGGGCAGTTATTCCTTTTTTCGAAGGTGTGCAATTATCAAACCTGAATGCAGGCCTGTTATATATCCTGGCACTCACTTCAATGGGTGTTTATGGTGTCATTATTGCCGGTTGGGCCTCGAACTCAAAATATGCAATTCTGGGCGCGCTCAGATCGGCTGCGCAGGTAGTGGCATATGAAATTGCCATGGGTTTTGCTCTGGTAGGTGTATTAATGGCCAGCGGTAGTTTAAATCTGGGGGATATTATTGCGCGTCAGGAAGGCGGTTTTATGAGCTGGTTCTGGTTGCCGTTATTGCCTTTACTTGCTGTTTATTTTATATCGGGTGTTGCTGAAACTAACCGTGCACCTTTCGATGTTGCCGAAGGCGAGTCAGAAATAGTAGCAGGTTTCCATGTGGACTATTCCGGTATGGCCTTTGCGGTATTCTTTCTTGCTGAATACGCTAATATAATACTTATTGCAGCCCTCACATCTCTGATGTTTTTCGGCGGCTGGATGTCACCTTTTGGCTCTATGGCTGATCATGCTCTATTAGGTGATGGTACGCACTGGTTTATTTTAAAAACCATGTTCTTTATCTATATGTTCCTCTGGTTCCGGGCTACCTTCCCAAGATATCGTTATGATCAAATTATGCGTCTGGGCTGGAAAGTTTTTATTCCTGTAACGATTGTCTGGTTAGTTGTTGAAGCTGTAATGGTTGTAATGCAAGTTGGCCCATGGGCTGTAGATACAGCAGCAAGTGTGGCGGGAGCATAAAAAATGACAATGAGAACGATTAAATATTATTTAAAAAGTTTTTTATTCCTGGAATTAGTTAAAGGTTTGATGGTGACGGGTGGTTACCTCTTTAAAAGAAAGATCACCCTGCAATACCCGGAACAAAAAACGCCAATTTCACCTCGTTTTAGAGGATTGCATGCGCAACGACGTTACGCAAATGGTGAAGAGCGCTGCATTGCATGTAAGTTATGTGAGGCGGTATGTCCCGCATTAGCAATTACTATAGATGTTGAAGAGCGTGATGATGGTACGCGACGCACATCAAAATATGATATCGATTTATTCAAATGTATTTATTGCGGCTTTTGTGAAGAGGCCTGCCCCGTTGATGCAATTGTAGAAACGGATGTTTTTGAATACCACTTTGAAAACCGTGGTGAAAACATTATGACAAAAGATAAATTGCTAGCTGTTGGTGATAAATATGAAGAATCAATAGCCGCAAATCGTGCAGCAGACGCTCCCTACAGATAATGTAGGTTCGAATTTATTCGAGCGGTTAAAGTTTTTAATATCGTAATTTGCAAATAAATTGGCACCGACAAAGAAAGAATTAATAGAAAATAATTTGCGTTTATTCGCGTGTATTTGCGGACAAACTGCTTTTAATACTTAAGTGGAACAACACATGACATTTTTTGAAGTCGTCTTTTATGCTTTTTCTACCCTAATGGTAGTCGCTGCATTGGGCGTAGTTAGTGCGCGAAACCCTGTACATTCAGTGCTTTTTCTGGTGCTTACATTCTTTGCAAGTTCAGCTATCTGGTTACTACTGGAAGCAGAGTTTTTAGCTATTACGCTGGTACTGGTTTATGTTGGCGCAGTAATGGTGTTGTTCCTGTTCGTTGTTATGATGCTGGATATTAATGTAACCCGCATGCGCGAAGGTTTAATGCGTTATGCGCCATTTGGAATAGCTATTGCTATTTTATTAATCGTGCAAATGGTAATGGTTGTTGGGCCGGAGCATTTTGGTTTGCTGGCATTCCCTGTGCCTGAATCTCATGCGGCAGATTATAGTAATACTAAAGAGTTAGGGCGTGTTCTTTATACTGATTATGTATATGCGTTTGAACTCGCATCAGTGATTTTGTTAGTTGCGATTGTTGCGGCAATTACATTAACAATGCGTCGTCGCCCAAATACCCGGTATCAAAAGCCGGGTGCACAAATGAAAGTATTAAAAGAAGATCGTTTGCGGATTATAAAAATGAAGTCGGAAACTATTGAGCCGGAGAATAAGCAGTGATCCCTTTATCTAGTTACCTCATTCTAGGCGCGATACTTTTCTCAATTAGTATTGCAGGTATATTTATTAATCGAAAAAATGTCATCGTGCTTCTAATGTGCATTGAATTAATGTTACTCGCGGTTAATATAAACTTTATCGCTTTCTCGCATTTTTTAGGCGATACGGCAGGTCAGGTATTTGTTTTCTTTATTCTCACGGTAGCTGCAGCTGAAGCAGCCATTGGTCTTGCGATTCTCGTTGTCGTATTCCGTAACCGACAGACAATAAATGTGTCTGAACTGAATACGCTTAAGGGTTAGAAAGATGGATATGGAACTCATTTATTTAGCAATACCACTAGCTTCTTTATTCGGTGCCATTATGGCTGGATTTTTTGGCAAAGCTATTGGTCGGTCTGGCGCGCATACGGTTACGATTGCCGGTGTAGCTAGCTCATTTATTCTGTCACTTATGGCATATAACCATATTGTATTGCAGGCTGGTGATATTTATAACCAGACGGTCTATACATGGATGGTGAGTGATGGTTTACGATTTGAAGTCGGTTTTTTAGTAGACAAGCTGACAGTAATGATGATGTGCGTAGTAACCGGTGTATCGTTAATGGTGCATATTTATACCATTGGTTATATGCGTGATGATCCTGGTTATCAGCGTTTCTTCAGTTATATTTCACTGTTTACGTTTGCCATGTTGATGTTAGTTATGTCGAACAACTTCTTTCAGCTGTTTTTTGGCTGGGAAGCAGTTGGGCTGGTTTCTTATTTACTGATTGGTTTCTGGTATAAAAAAGAAACGGCGATATATGCAAACTTAAAAGCATTTTTAGTCAATCGTGTTGGCGACTTTGGTTTTATTCTGGGTATTGCAGCGGTTGTGATGTACGCAGGTAGTCTTGATTACAAAGAAGTATTTGCGGCAGCCCCGCAAATATCAAACCAGGTTTTAGATATTGGTTTTGGTGAGTGGTCAGTCATCAGTGTCATCTGTATATTGTTGTTTATTGGCGCTATGGGTAAATCAGCACAAGTGCCATTACATGTCTGGTTGCCTGATTCAATGGAAGGCCCAACGCCTATTTCTGCATTAATCCATGCGGCAACAATGGTTACCGCAGGTATTTTCATGGTGGCACGTATGTCGCCATTATTTGAGTTTTCCGAAGCTGCATTAACCTTTGTTATGATTATTGGTGCTATTACTGCCTTATTTATGGGGCTAATTGGTATCGTTCAAAATGATATTAAACGAGTGGTTGCTTACTCAACACTTTCACAACTGGGTTACATGACAGTTGCTTTAGGTGTTTCAGCTTACTCTGCAGCCGTGTTTCATTTAATGACCCATGCATTTTTTAAAGCGCTTTTATTCTTAGGCGCAGGATCCGTCATTATTGCTATGCATCACGAGCAGGATATGCGCAAGATGGGTGGTTTGAGAAAATACATGCCAATTACCTGGATAACATCTCTAATCGGCTCTCTTGCGCTGATAGGGTTCCCTGGGTTCTCAGGTTTCTTCTCGAAAGATTCAATTATTCTTGCGGTAGGGGCGTCAGATTTGCCCGGTGCAGATATTGTTCACTGGATGGTTTTAGCGGGTGTATTTATTACAGCCTTTTACTCTTTCCGTATGTATTTTTTGGTGTTTCATGGTAAAGAGCGTATGGATGAACACACTAAAGAGCATCTTCGCGAAACACCCTGGGTGGTTACTGTTCCATTAATCGCACTAGCAATACCGTCAGTAATTATTGGCTGGATGACCATTGAACCAATGTTATTTGGAAGTTATTTCGCTGATGCAATCGTTGTGCATGAGTCAAATAATGTTATGGCAACATTGAAAGAAAGCTTCCATGGTCAGTGGGCGATGGTTGAGCATGGAATATTTTCATTACCATTTTTATTGGCTTTGTCAGGTGTAGGTTCTGCCTGGTATATCTATATGAAAAATCCACAGATTGCAGATAAGGCTCAACAAAAGTTTTCGTTTATTCACACGATGCTGGAGAAAAAATACTGGATCGATGAGCTTTACGTAAAAGTATTTAGCGATGGCAGTCGTGTTTTAGGCAAGGGATTCTGGAAAGCAGGTGATGTAGCAATAATAGACGGCCTAATTATAAATGGTTCAGCAAAAGTTGTCGGCTGGTTTGCAGGGGTCGTGCGTCATGTGCAAACCGGCATGCTTTATCACTATGCATTTGCAATGATTTTGGGTCTGGTTGGGTTGTTATATCTATTTGCTAATCCAGCAAGCTAATTGCTTTCTCTTTAGAAAGCCTGAAAGTATAAAAAAATACGAATGAAAATATACATAATGAAAAATAACATCAGGATTAAATCATAATGTTTGCAGGTTGGCCCCTTCTAAGTCTGCTCGTCTGGTTGCCAATTATTGGTGGCGTAGCAGTGTTACTGTCTGGAGATAAAGGTGGTTCAGAAGGCTCGCGTCGTCTGGCACTTATTATTTCAGTTGCAACGTTTGTATTGAGTCTTGGTTTATATACCAACTTCGATAGTGCAACATCTGCAATGCAGTTTGAAGAACGATTTGAGTGGATAGGTGATTTTAATATCTACTATCATCTGGGTGTAGATGGAATATCTATGCCGTTGATTATTTTAACCACCTTTACAACAATTCTGGTTATTCTGGCTGGTTGGGAAGTTATACAAAAAAGAGCATCACAGTACATGGCCGCTTTCCTGATAATGGAAGGTTTAATGATTGGCGTTTTCTCCGCTCTCGACGCCATGTTTTTCTATGTGTTCTGGGAAGCCATGTTAATACCCATGTTTGTAATTATTGGTGTATGGGGTGGTCCTAACCGGGTTTACGCAACGATTAAGTTCTTTATTTATACCTTTTTCGGCTCCGTGTTTATGCTGGTGGCAATGATTTATATGTATTACCAGTCAGGTAGCTTTGCAATACTAGATATGCATAACCTGAATCTTGGAATGACAGAGCAGACTCTAATTTTCTTCGCGTTTCTCGCCGCCTTTGCCGTGAAAGTGCCTATGTGGCCGGTACATACCTGGTTACCTGATGCGCACGTCGAGGCACCAACGGGTGGCTCAGTGATACTGGCCGCCATTATGCTAAAGATTGGTGGTTATGGTTTTGTTCGATTTGCCTTACCAATTACACCCGATGCAAGCATGTCTTATGACTGGTTGATTATTGCCATGTCGCTGATTGCGGTGGTTTATATCGGTTTCGTAGCGTTGGTGCAAAGTGATATGAAAAAGTTGGTTGCTTACTCATCTATTGCACATATGGGTTTTGTAACACTAGGTCTGTTTTCGGTTTTTCAAATATTAAATAATCCTGCCAATGTTGATATTACGGGTGCTGTTTTAGCGATTGAAGGTGCAATGGTGCAAATGATATCTCACGGCTTTATTTCGGGTGCAATGTTCCTCATGATAGGGGTGTTATATGACCGTATG
This sequence comes from Gammaproteobacteria bacterium, assembly GCA_026197015.1. Classification (GTDB taxonomy): domain Bacteria; phylum Pseudomonadota; class Gammaproteobacteria; order SZUA-229; family SZUA-229; genus SZUA-229. The sequence continues at coordinate 23,747 of JAPHRB010000136.1, forward strand.
CACAGCCGAGAAATTGCAGATTATGGTGGCGTCGTAAATACCATGCCTGTTTTTGCCGCGTTTGCTGTTTTCTTTGCAATGTCTAATGCGGGTTTGCCTGGTACGTCCGGTTTTGTAGGTGAGTTCATGGTTATTCTTGCGGTATTTAAAGCTAACTTCTGGATTGCATTCCTCGCAGCAATAACTTTAATACTGGGTGCAGCGTACACACTTTGGATGGTTAAACGTGTGTTTTATGGTGAAGTTACAAATGAGAATGTAAAAGCGCTAAAAGATTTAAATCAACGTGAACTTTTAATTATGTCGATACTCGCTGTATCGATATTAGCTCTGGGCTTATACCCTGCGCCGCTGGTAGATGTAATGCATGTTTCTGTGGATAATTTGTTACAGCATATTACTCAGTCAAAACTGCCTTAAAACAGCTGATTTATAAATAGAGAATTAATGATGACATTAGAAATGCTTAATCTTTCAATCGCCATGCCAGAGTTATTTTTACTCGCACTTGCATGTACAGTTTTAGTGGTTGATGTTTATCTGAAAGATGAAAGACGTAATGTAACCTATGTGTTATCTCAGTTCGGTCTGATTATTACCCTGATTTTAATTTCACAGCAGAGCCCACAGTCACGCGAATTAGCTTTTAATGGTTTGTTTGTAAACGACCTGTTAGCGACAGTTTTAAAATATGCGGCTGTATTACTGGTGGCGGTTGTTTTTGTGTATTCTCGTCGTTATCTGCAGGATCGTAATATTTTTAAAGGTGAGTTTTACGTACTTGGACTGTTTGGTTTGCTTGGTATGATGGTAATGATTTCATCAAATCATTTTCTCTCAATGTATTTAGGTCTTGAACTTCTTTCCTTGTCACTTTATGCCATGGTTGCTTTTGATCGAGAGAACCCTAATGCAGCAGAAGCGGCAATGAAATATTTTATTTTAGGCGCCATAGCTTCAGGAATGTTGTTGTACGGTATGTCTATGGTTTATGGCATGACCGGTTCATTAAATATTGTGGAGGTTGCTGTTGCCCTTGACCAAATAGAAGGCAACAATATAGTTCTTATATTTGGTCTGGTCTTTATGGTAATAGGCCTGTCATTTAAATTGGGTGCCGTACCTTTTCATATGTGGATTCCCGATGTTTATCATGGCTCTCCAACTACCGTTACCAGTTATATTGCAAGCGCACCAAAAGTGGCCGGTTTTGCAATGATAATTAGATTGCTTGCAGAAAGTATGGGTAGTTTGCAAACAGACTGGCAGGGAATGTTCATTATCATGGCGGTCCTTTCGATGATAGTTGGTAATGTCATTGCTATTGCACAAACAAATTTAAAGCGTTTATTTGCCTACTCAACTATTTCTCATGTAGGTTTTATTATGCTTGGTTTATTGGCGGGTAATCAGGAAGGTTACTCGGCTGCTATGTTTTATACACTTACTTATGCGTTAACATCTTTAGGTGCTTTTGGCGTGATTATTCTGTTAACTCGTAAAGGGTTTGAGGCTGAAAACATTGATGACTTTAAAGGCTTGAACCAACGCAGCCCCTGGTTTGCATTTATAATGTTAATCATTGTTTTCTCAATGGCGGGTGTTCCACCAACGGTTGGTTTCTGGGCAAAACTGGCAGTGCTTAAAGCCGTAGTAAATATAGATATGTTATGGCTGGCACTGCTTGCTGTATTCTTTTCTATTATTGGTATATTTTATTACCTGCGAATTGTCAAAGTTATGTATTTCGACGATGCGCTGGATAAGAGTGAGATTAACTGCTCTCGTGATATGCAAATTGCACTTAGTGCGAATGGCTTGTCCGTATTGCTGTTAGGGTTATATCCAGCGGCGCTTATGTCTATTTGTATTGCTGCATTTGCTTAAAAATTTCAAAATCCCTGTTTTAAACAAAGACTGGTGTTTGAATTAAATTAATGTTCTATATGATTTGCCAGTTATTTAAAGACATCTGATTTAATATATTGGCATTTAGAATTTCTTTGTAGCTTTTATCAGTGCCGCTCTTCTAATGAACTCTATTTCACCGCTTGCTTTCATGTCCTTGAGAATGGGGGTGATTATAGGTATAAGGTGCCGATTTTTTTTATGTACAAAATGATAGAGTTTAAGCCTTTCAAGGGGATTACTTATTGCTTTTATATCATGATATTTTTTTTGATATATAAGATTAATACTGGCTAGTTTGGGGATAACGATAATTTCTGTCTGATCTGATTGTAAAAGCAGTAATGCTTCTTCCAATGTTGCAACAAAATTTCTATCAAAATTTTTTGTTCCCGTTTCTATAAATTTAGCTCCCTTTACAATAGTTAGTTTATGTTTACGCAGGTCGTCCCAGTTATTAATGAATAAAGATGTGTTTTTGCTAAAAGCTACAGCCTCTACTGAAATGATTGAAATAGGTATTTTTTTTAAATTGGGTGAGAATTGAGTTATTGCGCTTATGCGAGCAATTTCCCCATCGGTTTCTCCAGCGTTAGAACGTTGTAAAGATTCCTGTAGATTTAAAAAGAGTGGGGTTATGTTTATACCTGCTTTTTTATAGGCTTTTACTAAAATTTCGGCGGCAATTATATGCGCCATATTGTCTTTGCCGCCTGAAAAAGTGTAACTTTCTGCATTTACTATTAGCGGGTTGAATAAGAGGGCGTAGAATAGAACGCTGAAAATTTTCTTCATAGCTCTATTTTAGAGCTAATCAAAAGGTTTTGCCTTTAATTTAATATTTAATTGAGTGATTGAAGTAATCTATTATATTTGCCTTGCAATAAGTCTTTGATATCTGTAGTATTCGCTCCAAGTTGATGCGGGGTGGAGCAGTCTGGCAGCTCGTCGGGCTCATAACCCGAAGGTCGTAGGTTCAAATCCTGCCCCCGCTACCAAATTTTAGTAGGTTGATAAGTTGTTGATCCGCAGGGGTCTTCGGCTTATGAGCCCAACGAGTAGTCGGTCTCATGGTGTAGTATCTGTGGGAAGGTCGCAGATTCAAATCCTGCCCCGGCTACCCAATATTTCTAAGAGAGGCCCCGTACATCGGGGCCTTTTTTATGGCTCGATACGGGTGTAAAATCCCAGTGGTTTAAAATCTAACAGTAAGGGTAACTATCAAGCGTGAGCGACATCTGGTCAATTATTGAACCTGTAGTAGAAGGCATGGGATATGAGGTAGTAGATATCGAATATCGACCACACCCGACAGATGGATTATTACGTATATATATTGATGGCCCGAATGGTATCGTGCTTGAAGACTGTAGCGCAGTTAGTCTTCAAATTAGCAGTGTTCTAGATGTAGAAGACCCCATCCCGGGGCAGTTTAATTTGGAAGTATCATCTCCGGGTATGGACCGGCCATTACGTAAAATCGCTGATTTTGTGCGTTTTACGGGATCAACTGTAAAAATTAAATTAACCGTGCCCACACTTGAAGGGCAAAGAAATTTTACAGGCAAGTTAAAGGGTATTGAGAATGAAGATGTCGTTCTTGAAATGGATGGAGAGACCCATTATCTAGCCTTAGACTCAATCGATAAAGCGCGGATCGTTCCGCAGTTCTAGGTAACGCCTGGACACACGGGTTTTTGGAGCCAGACATGAATAAAGAAATTCTTTACGTAGTAGATGCCGTCTCAAATGAGAAGGCAGTAGAAAAGGAAATCATTTTTGAGGCGATTGAAGCGGCCTTAGCTACGGCCAGCCGTAAAAAACAAGGTAAAGATATTGAGGTTCGCGTAAGTATTGACCGTGAAACAGGCGCTTATGATACTTTTCGTCGCTGGGAAGTGGTTGAAGAGATGGAAAACGGTGGTCTTGAGTTTCCGTTAAAGCAAATTACATTAGAAGCGGCGCAAATTGATGAACCGGATATTGAATTAGGCGGTTATGTTGAAGAAGAAATTGAATCCGTTGAATTTGGTCGAATTGCAGCACAAACAGCAAAGCAGGTTATAGTTCAAAAAGTTCGTGAAGCTGAGCGTGCTCGTGTTGTCGAAGCCTTCCAGAGCCGTGTTGGTGAATTGATTATGGGCACGGTTAAACGTGTCGAGCGCGGTAATATTTATCTTGATTTAGGTGATAATGTTGAAGGTTTTATACCCCGTGAAGACGTTATTCCTCGTGAGGCGGTACGTCCGGGTGATAGATTACGTGGTTATCTAAAAGAAGTGCGCTCTGAAGCTCGTGGCCCTCAGTTATTTATCAGTCGTACAGCTCCGGAGTTTCTGGTTGAGTTGTTCAAGCTTGAAGTGCCGGAAGTCGGGCAGGATCTGATCGAAATTATTTCTGGTGCCCGTGATCCGGGGTCTCGCGCCAAGATAGCGGTTAAATCAAATGATCCACGCATGGACCCTGTTGGTGCCTGTGTTGGTATGCGTGGTTCGCGAGTTCAGTCGGTATCAAATGAGCTAGCAGGTGAGCGGGTAGATATTATTCTCTGGGATGATAATCCTGCGCAATTCGTTATTAATGCGATGTCACCAGCTGAAGTGTTATCTATTGTCGTTGATGAAGATGCTCACTCAATGGATGTTGCTGTCGAAGATGAAAAGTTATCTCAGGCAATTGGTAAAGGTGGTCAGAATATTCGTATGGCCAGCCAGTTAACTGGCTGGAACCTGAACATAATGTCAACCGATGATATGGAAGAAAAATCAGAGGCTGAAGGTAAGGTTCTGGTTGAACTGTTTATGGAACAGCTTGACGTAGATGAAGATGTTGCAGTTATTCTGGCAGCTGAAGGTTTCTCTAGTATAGAGGAAGTGGCCTATGTACCAGAAAGTGAATTCCTGAATATTGAAGAATTCGATGAGGATATTGTTGAAGAGCTTCGTGGCCGTGCAAGAGATGCATTATTAATGAAAGCAATTTCACAGGAAGAGTCTGTTAATGAGCCTCAGAAAGATTTGCTTGAAATGGACGGTATGAATACTGATCTTGCAAAAATGCTGGCATCGAAAGGTGTTTGTACGATGGAAGATTTAGCAGAGCTCGCCATTGATGAGTTGCAGGAAATTGAAGATATGTCTGAAGAGAGTGCTAGCGCATTAATTATGACCGCGCGTGCACCCTGGTTTGAAACTGAAGAAGAGACAAGCCAGTAACCCTGGGGAGGAACTAGAGAATGTCACAAGTTACAGTTAAGCAGCTCTCCGAGGTCGTAGGTGCACCGGTAGAGCGATTATTAGAACAATTAAAAGATGCAGGCATAGTGGTTGCTGATGCTGATTCGGAAATAACCGATGAGCAGAAGTTTAAGTTACTTGATCATTTGCGTAATAGTCATGGTAAGAATACGACTGCGACTGCAGGTAAAGGCAAAATTACACTTAAGCGTAAATCTACGGCTTCTTTAAAAAGCTCGGGTAGTAAAGCCGTTAATGTAGAAATTCGTAAAAAACGTAGTATCTCAAAACTAGGTGACTCAGAGTCGACTGATGATGAGAAAGAAAAAGAAAAGGCCGATATTCAGCGTTTAATGGCTGAAAAAGAAGCTCGTGAAGCAGAACGTGCAGAAGCAGAAGTTGCCGCAATAGAAAAATCTAAAGAAGCGGCAAAGCAGCGTGAAGACGATGAACAGGCGAAAAAAGAAGCAGCAGTAAAATCGCGTATTGAAGCAGAGCAGCAGGCAAAAGTTGTGGCTAATGCAAAAGCGCGTGGTGCTGCAAAAGCTGAAGCATCTACGGCGCCAGGTTCTGATGATCGTAACAAGGGGGCGCAGAAAGCAACCGCTAAAGGTCATAATAAAGGCGATACTCGTTATGGCAGAAAAGAACTACATGTTGCTTCAGGTAAAAAGGCCCGCGGAAAAAAACAAAGCCGTAAAGTGTTAGCAACACAGAATGCAGAAGCAAAACATGCGTTCGAAAAACCAGTTGAAAAAATTGTTTATGATGTGGATGTCCCTGAAACTATTAAAGTTTCAGATCTTGCTATCAAGATGTCTATGAAAGCCGGTGAGATGATTAAAACAATGATGACGATGGGGGTTATGGCCACCATTAATCAGGTTATTGATCAGGAAACGGCAATTTTGATTGTTGAAGAGCTGGGTCATAATGCAGTGGCATCTTCTGCCGATGATCGTGAAAATACATTATTGGCGTCAGCAGGAGACGAGTTGCATGATGAGCAGCCACGTCCACCTGTAGTGACTATTATGGGTCATGTTGACCATGGTAAAACGTCTCTACTCGATTATATTCGCCAGGCTAAAGTTGCATCGGGCGAGGCGGGTGGTATTACTCAGCACATCGGTGCATACCATGTTGAAACAGATAAAGGTGTTATCACCTTTTTAGATACACCGGGACATGCCGCGTTTACATCAATGCGTGCCCGTGGTGCTCAGGCAACTGATATTGTTATCCTGGTTGTTGCTGCAGATGATGGTGTTATGCCGCAAACAATTGAAGCAATACAGCATTCTAAAGCAGCTGGTGTGCCTTTGATTGTAGCTGTTAACAAAATTGATAAAGAAGGTGCAGACCTTGATCGAGTTAAGACGGAACTGGGAAGTCATGAAATTATTCCTGAGGACTGGGGCGGCGAAAATATTTTCGTTAATGTTTCCGCTAAAACTGGAGAGGGTATCGATGATTTACTCGAGGCCATTAGTTTAACAGCTGAAATGTTAGAATTTAAGGCACCTACTAAAGGGCCTGCTCAGGGTATTGTTGTTGAGGCGACACTGGATAAAGGTCGAGGTGTTACGACAACCGTTCTTGTTCAAAAAGGTAGTCTGAAAAAAGGCGATATTTTGTTAGCGGGTAATGAATACGGTCGTGTTCGTGCATTATTTGACGAAAATGGCAAACAGATTGATGAAGCCGGGCCTTCTATACCGGTAGTGGTATTGGGTTTGTCCGGTACACCTTCTGCAGGTGATTTAACTCAGGTAATGGCTGATGAGCGAACTGCGCGTGAACTAGCGGGTAGTCGAAGTCATAAAGAACGTGATGTTAAGTTTGCTGCACAACAACAGGCCAAGTTAGACTCTCTGTTTACTAATCTGGGTAAAGGTGAAGTTAATTACCTGAATATTCTGCTTAAAGCAGACGTACAAGGCAGTCTTGAAGCGATTAAAGAATCATTGTTCAAACTGGCAGCTGATAACGAAGAAGTTGATGTGGCTATTATTGGTTCTGGCGTAGGTGGTATTAATGATACTGACATCAGCCTGGCAGCTGCATCTAATGCTGTTGTATTTGGTTTTAATGTGCGAGCAGATGCCGCGGCAAGAAAATCTGTAGCTGAACGCGGTGTTGATATGCGTTATTACAGTGTTATCTACGATTTAATAGACGATGTTAAACAAGCGTTAACCGGAATGCTTTCTGCGGAATACCGTGAAGATATTATTGGTCTGGCTGAAGTTAAAGATGTATTTAAATCACCAAAGTTTGGTTTAATTGCCGGCTCAATTGTAACGGAAGGTACTATCAGGAAAGATCAGCCAATTCGTGTTTTACGTGATAACGTAGTTATTTATGAAGGTGAGCTTGAGTCACTTAGACGTTTCAAAGATGCGGTTGAAGAGGTTAGAAGTGGTACAGAGTGTGGCATCGGTGTTAAGAATTATAACGATGTTAAAGTTGGTGACCAGATAGAAGTCTTTGAACGTGTTGAAGTCGAGCGGACTTTGTAACTTATAAGCATATTGTCCGCGAATAAACGCAAATAAACGCAAATAAAAAATAAACACAAATACTTTGGTTTATGCGCCTGTGGCGCATTTCACCTCACAGATGTTTTGATTTTGTTTGCGTTAATTCACGTCCATTTGCGGAGAAATTGCTTTTGCTTTAAAAACAGACAGATTATTAATTAATGCCAAAAGAATATTCCCGATCACAGCGTATGGCCGAACAGGTTCGTAGAGAACTTGCTGAACTAGTGCGTGATGAAATTAAAGATCCCCGTGTAAACTGGGTGTCTTTTACAGCGGTTAGAGTTAGTCGCGATTTAAGCAATGCAGTCATTTACTTTACTGTGCTCAATGATGATGAACGTGAGCAGGCTGAAGAAGGTTTGAATAAAGCGAGTGGTTTTATTCGTAGAGAACTAGGTAAACGTATTCGATCACGTATCGTGCCATCTTTAAGGTTTGTTTATGATGAAAGTATTGAACGCGGCACTTCAATGGAATCATTAATTGCTAAAGCACGTTCTAGCGATGCGGATGCATCTGACGATTGATTTTTTGATATAGAGACACGGAGGCACAGAGAAAAGCGGTTTTACTGTTTTGCGTCTAGCGCAAATAATAAAATAAGCACTGTGTCTCGCGTCAAAAGCTTTTAGGTTTTACACATGGCTCGTAAAAAGAAAGGTCGCGCCGTTCATGGCGTTGTACTTCTAGATAAACCATTAAAAATTTCCTCCAATCATGCGTTGCAGCGAGTAAAACGTTTGTTTGATGCAAATAAAGCAGGTCATACTGGTAGCCTGGATCCTCTGGCGAGTGGTATGTTGCCAATTTGTCTGGGCGAAGCGACTAAAGTATCGGCGTTTCTACTGGATGCAGATAAAACCTATCGATTCAAATGCCAGTTAGGATCAAAAACGGCTACAGGTGATGCAGAAGGTGAGGTAATAGAAAGTCGACCTTTTGAGCATATACAGTTAGCGGATATTGAAAAGTACTTGCCTGAGCTGACCGGCGATATTATGCAGGTGCCGCCAATGTACTCTGCATTAAAAAAAGATGGCCAACGTTTATATGATCTGGCGCGTCAGGGAATAGAAGTTGAACGTAAAGCCAGACCGGTAACAATTTATACATTAGAGCTGATATCGTTTGAAAATGGTGAAGTTGAGTTAGAAACAAGGTGTTCTAAAGGCACTTACGTACGAACTTTGGCTGAAGATCTGGGTGAAAAACTGGGCTGTGGTGCCTATGTTACGGAGTTAAGGCGTACATCAGTAGGGCCATATAAATCTCAAATGTTAACCATGGATCAGTTAATGGAAATTGCTGAAAGTGGTTTTGCTGCATTAGATGATGTGATGCTAGATATAGACAGTGGTATTGAAGACTGGCCGATAGTGGAGCTTGATGCAGATAGTGCTTATTATATTAAGCTGGGTCAGCCGGTACAGATAGCGCGTGCTCCGACAGAAGGTTTAGTACGGGTTTATGATGGTGATCAGTTTATCGGTATTGGGAATATTCAGGATGATGGCCGGGTTGCCCCGAAACGCATGATGAATTTGTAGTGGACTGAACATCTCCATCGGGAAAAGGGCGCAAAAAGCGCGACCTTTCCCCGATGGATAAGTGCCAGAACAGTGTAATATGCTCTTAGATAGAATAATTATGCCAAATCCCTGAATAATCAGGGTTTAAGGCGAACAAAAGCTTTTGTCGCACCCCTAAACCGTGATAAAATCCCGCTTCAATTTTTGAGGCAAACATAAAGTCAGGAGTTTTGACAATGTCAATGACAGCTACAGCTAAGGCTGAAGTAGTATCTAAACATGCACGTGCTGAAGGCGATACAGGATCACCAGAAGTACAGGTAGCCCTGTTAACTACACGTATAGTGCAGCTTACAGAGCATTTTAAAGAACATAAGCAAGATCACCACTCTCGTCGCGGTCTTTTACGCATGGTAAACCAGCGTCGTAAACTACTAGACTATTTAAAGTCTAAAAATACAGATCGTTATAAAGATCTTATTGCAAATCTTGGTCTACGTCGTTAACGTTAGCCAACAATTAAATAGATAACTAGGGTATAACCTGTGACAGCAATTAAAAAATCGTTTCAATTTGGGGATCATAACGTAACTATCGAAACCGGCGAGATTGCTCGTCAGGCTTCAGGTGCCGTTATGGTAGATATGGATGGTACTGTTGTTCAATGTACCGCTGTAGCTGTAAAAGGTGGAGAGCCTCGGGATTTCTTCCCATTAACTGTTAATTATCAGGAGCGTACATATGCTGCTGGTAAAATTCCAGGAAGCTTCTTCAAACGTGAAGGTCGTCCATCAGAAAAAGAAACACTGACTAGTCGCCTCATCGATAGACCTATCCGTCCTTTATTCCCTAAAGGTTATACCAATGAAGTTCAGGTTATTTGTACAGTAATGTCACTTAACCCGGAAATCGATCCTGATATCGCAGCCTTAATTGGTACATCAGCAGCGCTCGCTATATCTGGTGCGCCCTTTGCGGGCCCAGTTGGCGCGTGTCGTGTTGGTTACAAAGATGGCGAATACATCCTGAACCCAACATACAGTCAACTTGCTGAATCGCAACTTGATTTAGTTGTTGCTGGTACTACTGATGCAGTACTAATGGTTGAATCAGAAGCTGATCAGCTTTCAGAAGAAGTGATGTTAAATGCGGTTATGTTTGGTCATGAAGCATTTCAGGTCGTTATCAAATCTATACAGGAATTAGCAGACGAAGTCGGCACTCCAGCAATCGAGTGGACTGCACCAGTTGTTAACGAAGACTTAAACAAGCAGGTTGCTGATGCAGTAACAGCTGATTTAACAACGGCTTACCAGATTTCTGAAAAGCTGGATCGTTACGCGGCTGTTGATAAAGTTCGCGATGCGGTTGTTGACAAATTAGTATCAGATGACGGTTTCACTAAAGATGAAGTCAAAGGTGCATTTGCTAAAGTAGAGAAATCAATCGTACGTGGCCGTATCATTTCAGGCGATCCACGTATTGATGGCCGTAAACTTGATGATGTTCGTGCTATCTCTGTTCGTACAGGTGTTTTACCGCGTACTCATGGTTCAGCATTATTTACACGTGGTGAAACTCAGGCATTAGTTGTTACAACACTTGGTACTTCACGTGATGCGCAAAAAATTGATGCATTAGAAGGTCAGATTATCGACAACTTTATGTTGCATTATAACTTCCCTCCTTTCTCGGTAGGTGAAGCAGGTCGTGTTGGTACGCCAGGTCGTCGTGAAATTGGTCATGGTCGTTTAGCAAAACGTGGTGTTTTAGCGTGTATGCCAACAA
>JAPHRB010000060.1 GCA_026197015.1 Gammaproteobacteria bacterium
CCAGCTTGTCAGCATTCATGGCCAAACACATGGAACAGCCGGGCTCACGCCATTCAAAACCTGCCTCGGTAAATAACTTATCTAAACCGGCTTTTTCTGCCTGTTGTTTAATAAGTCCAGAACCCGGTACGATCATTGCCAGTTTTATATTAGCCGCGACTTTACGACCTTTAATAATATCTGCTGCTTCCTGTAAGTCTTCTAAACGTGAATTAGTGCAGGAGCCGATAAAGACCTTATCAATATTTATCTCATTAACAGGCGTGCCTGCTTCCAGGCCCATATACTTTAATGCTTTTTGCATACCAGCAGATTTCACTGCGTCAGTTTCGCCTGCAGGATCAGGAACCTTTTCACCTATAGACACAACCATTTCTGGAGATGTGCCCCAGGTCACTTGCGGAGATATTGATTCCGCTTTTAAAGTCAGCTCTTTATCAAATACCGCATCATCATCACTGTGTAAATCAAACCAGGCGGCCACCGCTTTATCCCAGTTATCACCTTTAGGTGAATAAGGACGCCCATCTACATAATCAATCGTGGTTTGGTCAACCGCCACCAGACCGACTCGCGCACCTGCTTCGATCGCCATATTACAAATCGTCATACGACCTTCCATTGACAGCTTACGAATAGCCGAGCCTGCAAACTCAATTGCGTAACCGTTACCACCAGCGGTGCCTATTTCGCCTATAACCGCTAGAACAATATCTTTAGCCGTTACACCCGCGCCTAACTCACCTTCCACATTAATACGCATATTGCTCATTTTTTTCTGCAATAAACACTGAGTAGCTAAAACGTGTTCAACTTCAGATGTACCAATGCCAAACGCCATAGAACCAAAAGCACCATGCGTTGCTGTATGCGAGTCACCACATACCAATGTCATTCCTGGTAATGTTGCCCCCTGCTCAGGACCTATTACATGCACAATACCCTGACGTATATCATTCATTGCAAACTGGGTAATACCGAATTCTTTAGTGTTCTTTTCTAATGTTTCAACCTGTATTTTTGCAACCGCATCGGTAATACCTGCAACCCTTTCAGATGGAACTGTCGGCACATTGTGATCAGGTACTGCTAAGGTTGTTTCCGTACGCCATGGTTTACGGTTCGCCAGGCGCAAACCTTCAAAGGCCTGGGGTGATGTCACTTCATGTACCAGATGACGATCAATATAAAGCAGGGCTGTACCGTCTTTTTCCATTCGCACAACGTGAGAATCAAATAATTTATCGTATAATGTCTTGCCGGCCATTCTTCTCTAAACTCCCGCTATAGCGTCTTTTGGATGTTATAGTCATCTTATTTCTCAAGTTTGAATTCTATCCCTGAATAAAACATAAAACAAATTCATCTTTTTCATATAAACTATTCCCAACAGGAATAAAAGAATATAAACACCTTATGGAAATTCAAAACTTATCTGCATTAATCTCAGTCAGCGAAAAAAAATCTTTCTCCAAAGCGGCGGAACAACTATTTATTACTCAACCCGCTGTAAGCAAACGCATATCAGCGTTAGAAAAAGAACTTAATATTCGCCTCTTCGACCGTATTGGTAAAAGCGTACGGCTAACGGAAGCGGGTAGAACCCTGCTTCCCAGTGCATTACGTATTTTAGCTGAACTGGAAGACAGCAAACGCGCCATTGGTAATTTAAATGAAAAAGTGGGCGGAAAACTCAGCATCGCAACGAGCCACCACATAGGCCTGCATCGTTTACCACCCGTATTGCGTGCGTTCACCCGTAATCACTCGGAGGTTGACCTTGATATTCGTTTTATGGATTCAGAAGAAGCCTGCCAATGCGTGCTTAAAGGCGAGGTGGAACTGGCTATAGCCACTCTACCAGAGAGTAACTGGCCACAATTACAAAGCCAGATGATATGGCGCGACCCACTGGATATAGTTATTAGCACTCAGCATCCGCAAGTCAAGTTAAGTCAAGTCAGCATAGAGCAGCTCAGTAAAATACCTGCTATTTTGCCTTCTCAGAATACTTTCACCCGTGAGTTACTAGAACAGGCACTGGGCCTGAATCACCAGAACATGAAAATAGCAATGGAAACTAACTATCTGGAAACCATTAAAATGATGGTCTCCATCGGGCTGGGCTGGAGTGTTTTACCGGTTTCCATGGTCACCCCCGATATAGCCATAATGAACATCAAGGGTATAGAGTTTGAAAGACTGCTGGGTGTTGTGAGTCATCAGCACAGAACCTTATCTAATGCAGCAAAAATGTTATTACAGGAGCTTGAGAAACATAACGCCTGATAAGCATGTAATTATCAACCATCAGCAGGAAAATTTAATATTTGCAGGATATCTGGCATTAACTCAGGATTACCCACTGCAATAACGTGGTTAGGTGAAGTCAGGCTTAATTTATTTCCATACCAGTCGGTAATTAAACCACCGGCATTATTTATAATAGGTCCCAGCGCGGCATAATCATGCACTAACGGCCCTGCGGTAATCACCATATCCAGATGCCCCGCAGCTAGTAAACCATAATCATATGGCGCCACACCCCATTGCGCCCAATGAGTGGCTTTCCACACCTTATCTATATAGTGGTCTCTGCCTTCTGTATGCCACTCAAAACCCGCACGTGCAATTATTGCTTTATCAACTGATGCGCATTTACGCGTTAGCACTCTCTGACCATTTAAAAAAGCACCTTCACCATCAGCACCAATCCATCTTTCACGTGAAATTGCCTGGTCAATAACCCCCAGTATAAACTCGCCCTGATATGCCAGACCTAACAACAGAGCAAATGTCGGGTGGCCAGTCATGAAGTACTTGGTGCCATCAACCGGGTCTATCACCCAGACAAACTCTGCGTCTGCCTGATGTGCAGGGTATTCCTCACCTAAGATGCCATGATCTGGGAACTGCTTCATAACCATTTCACGCATTACCGTTTCAGACTCTTTATCTACCTGTGTTACGGGACTACTATCGTCCTTATATTCAGTAGATACGGGCTGTCGATAATATTTGCGGTGTATTTTTCCAACTGCATCGGCGACTTTATGAGCAAAATCGCTAAATTCTTTAATTTGTTTTTGTGCGGGCATTTTTCTCTTCAAACACACTCAAAAAGGCGTGTTATATGTGTTCAATTTTTATTTAAGAAGACCGAATAATACCTGGCCCTTGAAGATAGATACAGAAAAACCAAAATTAAGATATAATCTCCACTCTTTTCAAACCAAACAGAGCAAATAGAGCTAGCTATGAATATAACCGCCGACAAAGCCATTACCATCAATTACACACTAAAAGACGATGAAGGCAAATTAATTGATGAATCAAAAGACTCAAGTTTTATCTATCTACATGGTCACAGCAATATCATCCCGGGGCTTGAAGCTGCATTAGACAATAAAACCAAAGGTGATACGTTTGAACTGGTACTTGAACCTAAAGATGCTTATGGCGAATATAACGCGGCTATTACACAAACAATAAGTCGCAGCGCATTCGGTGAAGAAAAAATCGAAGTAGGCATGCAGTTTCATGCAGAAGGCGATGATGGTAACCCGGTTTTAATTACAATTAGTGAAATCAATGGTGATGATGTAACCATTGACGGCAACCCACCACTAGCCGGTGTAACCTTAAATTATTCTGTAGAGGTTATAGATGTTAGAGACGCCACAAAAGAAGAGTTAAGCCACGGGCATATACATGCGCACGGTGAAAGTTGCGGACATAACCACTAAAATCTAAATTCGGCAGACATTGATCAGTTATTTAACGACTGATTCATGCCTGCTTTATTTTCCATATTTGTAAATTTTAATACGATAAGAAAAGCCACAAATGATGTCGCTGCTGCAGCGCCAAATATAAGCTGCGGTGAATAAATATCCCAGTAGGCACCACTCAGTAATGTGCCAACAGCGCCACCCGCACCAAAACTAATCGCAGAATACAGGGCCTGTCCACGGCCCTGTAATTTACCTTTAAAGTTCTGATGAAATAATTCAATAGCAACCGCATGATACAAACCAAAACTTGCCGCATGTAAACACTGGGCAAAAATAATCATTAACAGATTATCAACATACGAGCCAATTAATAACCAGCGTATTGTCGTTAAACCCAGAGCAACTATGAGTAATAACCTTGGTGCATATTTAGGCATTAATTTATGCATAAACATAAATAAAATGATTTCAGCAATGACACCCAATGCCCATAACCAGCCAAGAGCTGCGTTACTATAATCATATTGCTTAAGGTAAATAGAATAAAAAGTGTAATACGGGCCATGACTCATTTGTATTAAAAAACAGACTAACAAAAGAGCAATAACATGTGGCTGTTTTAATACTTTAAAAATCGAGCCATGTTCAATATGAGTGGATTTACAGGGCGCATCATTAACCAGAAAACTAAAAACAACAATTAACACATATATTATAAAAACAGATATTGGCACCAACTGGTAACCATACTCATCCAGCATCGTACCTATAATAATCACAGAAAAAACAAAACCCAATGACCCCCACAAACGTACCACACTGTATTTATAGGTAAACGCTCCTAAATGATTCATGGTATTTGCTTCAAACTGCGGCAATGTCGCATTCCAGAAAAAGCTGAATAACAACATGACAACAGCCAGCCACCAGAAACTGGAATTAATAAAGACACCTAAAAAAGCAATGCTGGAACAAATACTGGCAATACGGATTATTTTCATACAGTGCCCGGTATGATCAGCAATCCAGCTCCATAAATAAGGCGCAATAATTTTTGTGGCCATCAGTATGGCCATTAATTCACCAATAGATTTTGCATCAAACCCGAGTGAGTTTAGATAAAGACTCCAGTAAGGTACGACGATACCAAGCGATGCGAAGTAAACCCAGTAAAAACCAGATAGACGCCAGTAAGGCATTTGAGTAGTCATATGTAATTGACAGGAAAAGAAAAACGAGAAGAAAACGCACTAAAATGTAGGGAGCATTTTGAACGCACGTTAGTGCCGCCCTGAAAGGGCGAAGCGCAGGAGCGCGTTGTAAATGAACGCAAATTAACGCTAATTAAGCGACTATTAGTATTGTGTGCCGCAGGCACACAATAAAAACATTTGCGTTTATTTGCGTTCATTTGCGTTTTCTTTTTCTTTTCAGTTTTTTTTCTTTAATATTTATTCATCACCCGCCGGAATAACAGGCGTAGCACATTCAACATCGCCACATTGGGCATTAAATCTCATCATGTGATCTGCCAATGTTAAAGCCAGCATTGCTTCACAAATTGGAGTGGCGCGAATTCCAACACAGGGATCATGACGCCCATGGGTGACAACTTCCATTGGCTCCCCATTTATATCAACACTTCTGCCTGGCAAACGCATACTCGTAGTAGGTTTAAAAGCCGTATGTACAACAATATTTTGCCCTGAGCTGATGCCACCCAAAATTCCACCCGCATGATTACTCAAAAAACCCTGGGGCGTGATTTCATCACGAAACTCTGTACCCTTAGCCTCTACACAGGAAAAACCACCACCAATTTCTACACCTTTAGCAGCATTAATAGTCATCATAGAATATGATATTTCTGCATCTAAACGATCAAAAACAGGCTCACCTAAACCTGGCGGCACACCTTCAGCGACCACAGATATTCTTGCGCCTACCGAGTTGCCTTCTTTACGTAAGGCATCCATATAATCTTCCATTTCTTTTACTTTATTAATATCCGGACTAAAGAAAGGGTTTTGACTGACCTGATCCCAGTCATGCTGCTCTGCCTCTATGGGCCCTAACTTGGACAGGTAACCACGAATTAAAATATTATATGTATCTTTAAGGTATTTTTTTGCAATTGCGCCGGCTGCCACACGCATTGCGGTTTCTCTTGCTGATGAACGTCCACCACCACGATAATCACGAAAACCGTATTTTTGCGTATAAGTATAATCAGCATGCCCGGGCCTAAAGGTGCTGGCGATATTACCGTAATCTTTCGAGCGTTGGTCAATATTTTCAATCAGCAAACCAATCGGCGTACCGGTTGTTTTTCCTTCAAAAATACCTGAAAGAATTTTCACCTGATCCGGCTCACGTCGTTGAGTAGTATGCCGGGAAGTACCAGGTCTACGCCGATCAAGGTCAGCCTGCAAGTCTGCTTCAGACAGCTCAATTCCAGGAGGACAGCCATCAATTATCGCCATTAAGGCCGGGCCATGTGACTCACCACTGGTTGTTACAGTGAACAATTTACCAAAAGTATTTCCTGACAATTTACTTCCTCTTAGACTAATGCATTTACCTGAACTGGATATTAACATATCGGCTTGCCAGCCGGTGGTAAAAACCTTTATAGTGGAATAGAACAAATAATAAAATAGAAACCATGTACTTTTCAACTCCTGACGTGCTGATTGTCGAAGACGAAGAATTCAACAGGGAAATTATGGCCCTGCGATTGCAGTCCTGTAATTACAAGCTGAGGTTTGCTGTTGATGGCCAGCAGGCACTCGACATGGTGGAAGAAAAAAAACCTGACATAATTCTGTTAGACATTATGCTGCCTGAGGTTATGGGTCTACAGGTATTACATACTTTGCGACAATCTCACTCCATGGTTGAATTACCCATTATTATGGTTACCGCTATAGATGAAGACCAACGCATCGTACGCGCATTAGAACTAGGTGCGAATGACTATGTTTCCAAACCTATTAATTTTCCGATATTAATTGCACGCCTGCAAACCCAGTTAAGCCTGAAACAATTATCAGCATTAAATAACGAGTTTCTCACAACCGCCAGCCAGGACTTACGCAAACCTATCGCTGTTATTCAGGATATTGCCGCCACATCCCGTTTGAAATTAGCCACGAACCAAGCTTTGGATGAAGAAGAAATGATTAGAAATTTCAGCACAATTTCTCAATCGGCAAGTTATATGAACTCAATTGTAGAGTGCATTTTAAACGCTCAGGCAGGTGGTTTTGTGCAGATACGGCTAACAAAAATCCCTATCCAGATAGAACCGCTTATTTCAGAAACCATCAACAGACATCTAGCCTATGCCAGTGAAAAGCGTATCAGCCTGGTGAGCAAAATAGAACCAAATACCCCAACTATTGAAGTTGATCGCTCGCGGATCGCTCAGGTACTGGACAACCTGGTCGATAATGCCGTTAAATTTTGCTCCGCAAATGACACCATCACAATCAGCACAAAAGTAAGTGATGACAGTGTATCCGTTATTGTTTCAGATACCGGCCCGGGTTTAAAAGACAGTGACTTTGATAAGTTATATATAAAAAACGCAGAACTGAGCAATAAACCAACTAATAATGAATCACACACAGGCCTGGGTTTATCTATATGTAAACAGCTCATTGATTTACATGAAGGTGAATTAGACGCGATGAACAATAACGACAGAGGCACTAGCTTCTGGTTTAAATTGCCCATATTCAAACTTAAGCCCGTTTAAAAACTAAAATTCAAACTCATCCAGTTGCTCTGCTGTTAACAGAAAAACACCAGAACCTCCTTTCTCAAAATCGAGCCAGTAAAACGGCACATGAGGGTATGCTTCCTGCAGAGCGTGCTGGGAATTCCCAACTTCAACAATAATCACACCCTGATCAGTTAAATATTTTCTAGCTTGCTGCAACATTGGAACCACCAGATCCAGGCCGTCATCACCTGCGGCAAGCCCCAGCTCAGGCTCATGTAAATATTCATCAGGCAAAGCAGCCATATCTTCAGCATCAACATAGGGTGGATTACTAACGATAATATCGTAATGCCGCTGTGGAACATTTTGAAAAAGATCTGACTCAATAACACTCACACGGTCATCTAGTTGATGACGTTGAATATTATCTGTAGCCACCTCGATAGCCTGTGGTGAAATATCCACCATATCGACATAAGCCCAGTCGAAAGCGTAAGCACACGCAATCCCGATGCAACCGCTACCACAGCATAAATCAAGTATATTTTCGACCGACTCGGCCTCAACCCAGGGCGAAAAACGTTTATCAATAAGCTCTGCTATGGGTGAACGAGGCACCAGAACATTTTCATTTACAGAAAAAGGCAAACCAGCAAACCATGCCTCACCCGTTAGATAGGATGCGGGCAACCTTTCATCTATACGGCGCCTCAACAGAGTATGAATAGCCAGTTTTTCATCATGGGTTAAAGCGCTATCAAAGTAACTAACTGGAAAATCATGAGGTAAATTCAGCGCAAACAAACTTAAATAAACAACCTCATCCAATGCACTGGACATACCATGGCCATAATACAAATCTGCCTGATTAAACCTGCTCACACCCCAACGGATATAATCTTTTATCGTTTTTAGCTCTTCGGGAGGTGCTTGTGTAGACATGCTTAAAAACCTGCTAAAAAATGTTGATTGATATATGTGTTTAAATATTACCCTGTGACGAATATAATCACGAGCCTTATATGTATTAAATAGAAACTTAAATTAATGAAACATTTATATCTTCTTCTTGGTCTGCTACTCAGTTTCAATATATGCGCGGCTGATAGTTTAAACTTCAGTAATCCACGAATTCCTGAAGCCCCTCCGGGCGCCAGCGTTATGGCGGCTTATATGGAGATCAACAACACAGGTAATAAACAGATTGATATTACTGATATAAGCAGTCCGTCCTTCAAATCGATTGAGATGCACCTTTCTAAAGAAGTTGAAGGTTTCGCCAAAATGTTACCTCAGAAACAGTTAAGCATACCGGACAATGGTAAACTGATACTGGAACCTGGTGGTTATCATTTAATGTTAATTAAACCATCAAAATGGTTCAAACAGGGTGAAAAAATTGAGCTGAATTTTACTCTTTCAAATAAAGAAAGTATAAAACTTGAAGTAAACATACAAAAAACCCGATCTCGCAGCATGAAATGTGCAGCTGGCAAATGCGGCGGCATGTAACCACTCACTACTTACGATATAAATTATGAAAGCATCATTTACTGACTATTTAAAATCAACACCTTTTTATTTTCTGCCTCATCACTTAATTTCAGCAGTGGTATTTAAAATCGCACGTATAAAATGGGCGCCTGTAAAAAACTTCACATTAAAAATATATTTATCACTTCATGAAGTTAATATGTCTGAAGCAGTCGAAGAAAACCCATACGCTTATGAAACACTTAATGCTTTTTTTACGCGTGCTTTAAAACCCAGCGTTCGCATAATTGATGACACAGAAAACACCCTGATCTGCCCTGTCGATGGCAAAGTCAGCCAGGCGCAAGCAATAGAAAATGGACGTGTATTTCAGGCTAAAGGTCAGGACTACAGTTTGCTGGAACTGGTTGGCGGAATTAACGAACTTGCCGATGATTTTACCAATGCAAGTTTTGCTACTATCTATTTATCTCCCCGAGATTATCACCGTATTCATATGCCAATAGATGGCAAACTGACTGATATGGTATATGTGCCTGGTCGCCTGTTTAGTGTCGCGCCTCATACCGTTAATACTGTGCCCAGATTATTTGTACGAAACGAAAGACTGGTATGTAAATTTACAACAGATCACGGCCCTATGATTATGATTTTAGTTGGTGCAGTTAATGTATCTGCCATTGATACTGTTTGGGCTGGTTCAGTTACTCCGCCCAGTAAAAATAAAATTATTCATACTACTTATGAAAATGTTGATATTAGCCTGAAAAAGGGTATTGAAATGGGGCGTTTTAATCTGGGGTCTACGGTTGTTCTGTTAATGAATAATAAAGTTGTTCTTGATGATGCTATTAAACACGATGCAGCTGTGATACTTGGGCAGAAATTGGCTTCATATAATATTTGATTTTTTACTTTATTTAAATAGTTAAAACCTTAAGCAACTGAATCATTAAATATCAACTGTAGGTTTTGTGGTTTCAACCCTTAGTTTATTTGCAAGCTCTAGTCTTTATGGGAATGTGAATTCTGTGTAGTCGCCGCGCTGGCGACTTACTTTTCTTACAACAGCGTAAGAAAAGTAAGCAAAAGAACGCCGCCCTTTAGTCGCTTG
This sequence comes from Gammaproteobacteria bacterium, assembly GCA_026197015.1. Lineage (GTDB taxonomy): Bacteria > Pseudomonadota > Gammaproteobacteria > SZUA-229 > SZUA-229 > SZUA-229. The sequence goes on from JAPHRB010000060.1 coordinate 10,070, forward strand.
TTCTCATTAAAAAAGCTAATGAGAATTCCCGAAAATTATACACAAGTCTTTCCATAGTTTATTAACCTGTTAGTTTAATACTCTGTTGTCGGGTCGTTCTGATGCGCCATCCAGGCTTAACAGAACTCAAAATCACATCCCTGTGATTTTGCCCCTGGAGGGATACAATTTTCGGCAAGCTCCAGAGGAGAGGTGAATCAAAACCAAATCAATCCGAAGCTTCAAAAGAAAACATCTATTTCATACTGCCATACCCGAGAAGGTCTTCTGGAGAGATCTTCAATATGCGAAGCATAACCTGTAAGGCGTAGGGCAGGAGCCCGAAGTAATGCTTGTGTCGGGTATCCAGCGACTTTTAGCAAATATAGTTGAAAAAACAAAACTGCATTTTATAAGCCTTTCAAATTTATAATTAATTTCTAATGTATAGTTAATGTCGAAAATTAGAGTATTGAAATACTCTTTATTCTACTTTTCATTATAAATAAAGTCGAAACTTCTAACTACAGCTGGCCTTCAAAATCACTTGATTAATTTCCGCCCCGAAAAGCGGTCCTTTGGATGCCAGTCCTGGCAGAGCATTTTCTGATATCAACAGATTGTTGATATTAAAAATATACAACGTGCACGTTGCTAAATCAGTAAAATTTAATGGTGATTACTGTTTAGACAATTAAGTATCGTGCCCCCAGAACTCCCTCTTGAAAGTCGCAGAAGCGGACAGTCATAAAGATGCTTCATAACTTCTGCTTCAATCAGGTAAGCGGTCGTTTTTAGCGTAATGTTAGGCGAATGTTTATTTACAGATAAAATCTAAATTCCACTGTTCATAGCCTTCTTGTGAACTTATGACCTTTATATTTTTATTGATACTTTTGCAATACCCGTCAGCTTGTTTAAATACTGTTTCTTTGGCGCCTGAACTTCCAGTTAACGGATTACTAGCTGAAATGGTATATAAACCATCACCTTTAGGTAATACACCTGTGCTACTACATGACACGATTGCTAGAAAAAACATTGCCGAGAAAGAATATTTTGTTATTTTCATTGTTTATTTCCTATGATTCAACGTGTAGAAATTTTGATATAAATTATAATTAGCCTAATGGTTGAGCTTTGAATGTTAAGCCTGATAAGCCTAGTCGTCTCACACAAGCGTTAATTAGAGCTTGCATTGTATATTCTGAATCGTTCCATTATCCCAGATAGTAAAAGTCTCATTTGTTGAGAATACGTGCCTTTCTGAATTCATGTAAATACGGCGATTCATTGTCGCTACATTGCCCGGGCAGCATATAACGATCTGTTTTAGTGGATCCTCATAACTGCCATAAAAACCCACACGTGGACTTAATGGGAAAAATACTTCTGTATTTTTTAAGCCAAACCCTACTGGGCCAGAGTTATTGGATTTCCATGATAGTGCAACGGGATGATCAGAACAAATAAAATCAGGACCATCAGGGGGAGCTATCAAAACAGACCAGATTCTCTCTCCAAGCAAAGGTAGAAGCTTGTCTAATGCTTTGAATTCGACTCGTAGGTTACCTTCCGGATGAAATTCTATAGTGTAATCACTTTCTTCAACAAAGCGCTTAAATCTTTCGAATGTAATCTTGTCTGAAAATGCTTCGCCAGATTCACGGGCTTTACTCATCTGGTGTTCCCACATTACCTTATCAGAAGCTAACATGTTACCAATGATTCGAAGTGTCTGTTCGCGTGAGCCGTTAAACATACTGCGCATTTTTGGATTTCGAACCGCGATGAGACCTAATAGATTAATTATTAAATTCCAGTCATCATCGACTGGGAATGACTGTGTATCTATAACTCTCTGGATAGCGGCTTTTGCCTCCCCTTCAAAAGAAGATAGCGCATTCTCGATAGCATCGGGAGGATGCCCTTCGATATCAACTCGATTAAAGTCGCGCTCTGCTGCAACATTTAGTGGTGAAGTACGAAATGTATGACCATTAGTGACATCTAACACATATAACTGTCCTTCTTTATAGCCAGAAGATGTAAACGAGGCTAGATAAGATTGCGGTAGATAATGATGTCTTCTAGCTACTTGTTTTGTTGTCATGAGAGGTCTAACGAGGCTGTAGAAAAACTGGATAAAAGCACAACTTTTTCACATCTCGGTTTTGTTTTGTTATTTTCATTAGTTTTAAATAATTCCGTTTAAGAGTTACACTGTTTTTGTTTTTATATTCAATATTGATCTATTTTATTGTTTTCTTATCTTTAGGCTCAATCAGGCTCTGTGTGTGAGGCTATGCAGCCATTGTACCGTAATTCATTAACTTCTCAATGTTATGGAAACAATCGG
>JAPHRB010000019.1 GCA_026197015.1 Gammaproteobacteria bacterium
AAATTGATTGAAAATAAAAGCTGATCATTTATAACAGCTTGCCTTATATAGTATTTTAAGTTGTTTAAAAATATACCCTGGACAGTTTGTATATTTTCGACCATCAACTTCATTAACAGGAATTAACTCGGCTCCTGTGCCCGTTAAAAAACATTCATCAGCTGCATAAATATCATAAGCAGCCAATGTTTTTATATGTGTTTTTATACCTGACTCATTTGCCAGTTTTAATATCTGCTCTCGTGTAATACCAGCCAGTGAACCATCTATAGAAGGTGTGGTATATAACTCGCCATCAGATACAATAAATATATTATCAACACTGCCTTCTGTTACATAACCTTGTTGATTAAGCATGATAGCTTCCTGAACTCCGGCATTATTAGCTTCTATTTTGGCAAGAATTGCATTCAGGTAATTAAGACTTTTAATACGCGGGTCTAAACAATCTGCAGGGATGCGTCGTGTAGAAGCTATAATTGTTCGTATACCCTCAGTTTGCGCCTGTTCATCAGACATGTTTAAAGGGCTGGCGATTATGATTAATTCTGGTTCCTGACATAGGGCAGGGTTAATACCTAACGGGCCTTTACCTCGAGTCACTATTAATCGAATGTACCCTGACTCATTATCGTAAGCATTTACCAATGATGTTACCAGCGCAGTTAATTCATTTATGCTTTTTGGTAACTTAAGGGCCAGTGATTTTGCTGATGCGTTAAGGCGTTTAATATGGGCTTCTAGTAAAAAAGCCTTCTTATTATAAAAACGTATACCTTCAAAAACACCATCACCATATAGCAGTCCGTGATCCATAACTGAAATCTTTGCATCCTTAAGTGGAATTATTTTATTGTTAATCCAGCAAATAGCTTCGGTCGACATGTTTGTTCCATTAATTGGTCAATATAGGTGACCTTTATTTTTACATAATCTGTGCTATTATGTCAACATGATTGACTTAAATAAAAGTAGTTCTCTAAATCGCCGTAATGCAGAGTTAAATGATGCACTTGAGGCAATTCATTTCGGGTTTAGAGCATTAATTGCTAAACCTGATGCTCGACTGGCAGAAATATCATATTCGCGCGTACACCACCGTATTTTGTATTTTATTGCCCGACACCCTGATAGTAGTGTGAACGAGTTACTTGATGTAATGGGTGTCAGTAAACAGTATTTAAATCGGCCATTAAGGCAGTTAACAGAAGCAGGTTATGTTGATGTAAAGGCTGATGTCAGGGATAAACGTGTAAAACGAATTAGCTTGAGTTATATAGGTGAAAAGTTGGAATTTGAATTATCTGAAGAGCAGCGTAAACGGTTTGAGAAAGTGTTTAAGGAAGCCGGCCCGCTTGCGGAAGCGGGCTGGCGAGAAGTTATGGCATTACTGATATCGTCAGGTAAATAGTATAAACCTGAAAGTGTGATGTTTTATGGTACGTAGATTAAAACTGGTTTACAACATAAGTTATCAAATATGTGACTTTGCCCATCGAACAATATCATCTTTACTCATGGCACCAGGTTGGCGAGCAATTTCTTTACCATTTTTGAATAGCGCTAAAGTAGGAATACTGCGAATATTGTATTGCGCTCCGATTGCTTGTTCATTTTCAGTATTCAGCTTAGCAAGACGAACTGAAGGTTCCAGCTCTTTAGATGCCTGTTCAAACGCCGGTGCCATCATTTTACAGGGGCCACACCATGGAGCCCAAAAGTCGACAAGTACGGGAATATCATTTTTATTTATATGTTTCTGAAAAGTAGCAGAGTTTAATTCTAATGGCCGGCCACTAAACAGAGGTTCATGGCATTTACCGCATTTAGGTTGTTCTGATAATCGTGTTGTGGGTATACGGTTTATGGCAGCACAGGCTGGACATACAATAAACTGAGAATCACTCATAACTATTCCTTTGAATAATGTTGATGTCTTTTAAGGTTGTAAAAATACTGATTTATTAATTTGTTAATATACAGGTGGGGGTGATTAACGTTTATTCAATGATTCAGTATGGGGGTTATTGATTAATAGATCATAAATGCCACGAAAATGTGCACCAATAAGCTTTTTGGTAGTTAAGATCAGGTATAAAGAATCATACTTAAAAGCTCTAAATCCTCTATAATCAGCCTCCGTTTTGGTCTTAATTTGTTGCTTCAGGATATAATATGAATTTTTCTTCTTTAAATCTATCTACAGAAATTCAGAAAGCTGTGGATGCCTGTGGTTATAAGCAAATGACGGCCATACAGGAAAATGCCATTCCGTTAGCGCGTAAGGGACAGGATTTATTAGCCAATGCACAAACGGGGACGGGAAAAACAGCGGCTTTTGCATTGCCTATATTACAAAAATTGATGGATCGTTCTAAACCTACTATGGCAGAAAGACCTCGTGCCCTTATTTTAACCCCCACAAGAGAACTGGCAGAGCAGCTTGCCAGCACTATAAAGGCTTACGCACAGTTTACATCTATTTCAGTTATGGCGGCTTACGGCGGTGTTAAGGTATCCGGGCAGCAGAAAAAATTGAAGGCAGGTGTCGATATTCTGATTTCCACACCGGGGCGTTTACTGGAGCATTTATCTCAATGTAATGTGCATCTGACGGAAGTTGAGTTTGTGGTTTTAGATGAAGCCGACCGTATGCTGGATATGGGCTTCATTAGTGATGTTCAGACTTTATTAAAACAAACGCCTGTTAAACATCAAACTATGCTGTTTTCAGCGACTATGTCGAAAGCGGTAAATGAGCTGGCTCATAAAATTCTTAACAAACATAAAGTGGTAAGTGTTGCTAAACAGAATGCAACAGCTGACACGGTTGAGCATGTTGTATATGCGGTAGAAGAACGCCGTAAAGCAGATTTGTTTTTAGAGCTATTATGGGAAGAAAACTGGTTTAAAGTACTGGTGTTTACGAGTACAAAAGCGCAGGCAGATGAACTACAAAAAGAACTAAAACACAATAAAATAACTTCAGCCGTGTGTCACAGTGATAAAAGTCAGGGCGCAAGACGAAGGGCGGTTGCTGATTTTAAATCAGATAAAATACAGGTTTTAATTGCAACAGAAGTGGCCGCTCGTGGTCTGGATATACAGGGCCTGGAACATGTGATTAATTATAATCTGCCATATTTAGCGGAAGATTATGTGCATCGTATAGGTAGAACAGGCAGAGCCGGAACTAAAGGTCAGGCAATTTCATTTGTGAGCAGGGAAGAAGAACGTTCATTAAATAATATTGAGCGTTTAATTGGTAATAAAATTAAACGTCTCACCATGCCTGGTTATGAAGTAGGTAATCGTGATACATTGTTAGAAAAAATAGCAAGTAATAAACGCCCGGCGCGGGTTAATAAAGCCACACAAACTAAAATAAAACGTAGAAAGAAATAAAGTTATAGATAAATTTTAAAGTATAAGAATACTCTTTATGTGCAAACTATTAAGTGACTGGTCACCATCTAAAGCGGCAATTGATCTGGTAAAATTAAATGGTGTTGATGATTATCAGATAGAACAGTCTATAAAGTATCTAAAGGATCAGCCGGATCTAAATAATATTGATGATGTTAAAGGTTATGATAACTGGAACTCATTATTTATAATGTTTTGTATAAAAGCTAATAAAAAAACTGATAGTTAAATGTATTTAGGTAAAAGCCAAGTCTAATAAACAATGCATAATTTACCTGTTAATGACGTTTTAAGCGAAATATTAGATACATTAAGCACACACAATCGTGTTGTATTACAGGCACCTCCCGGAGCAGGTAAAACCACGGCTGTTCCGATTGCCTTACTTAACCAGGCCTGGTTAGGTGATAAACAGATCATTGTTCTTGAACCACGACGAATTGCAGCTAGAAATGCTGCCTCCCGTATGGCTTTTTTGTTAAATGAAAAACTGGGTGAAACGGTAGGTTATCAGATTCGTCAGGAGCGCTGTTTTAGTGATAAAACTAAAATACTGGTTGTTACTGAGGGCATTTTAACAAGAAAGTTACAGCTAGATCCAGAGCTTGAAAAAGTAGCTTTAGTTATATTTGATGAGTTTCATGAGCGTAGCTTACATGCTGATCTGTCGTTAGCATTGTGTTTGCAAAGTCAGCAGATACTAAATGAAAAATTAAAAATTCTTATAATGTCGGCAACGCTTAATACAACTGCGATTTCAGATTTATTAGATAACGCACCTATTATACAGAGCGCTGGTAGAAGTTATCCGGTAGATATCAGGTATTTAGATAAACCGATAAAACAGAGCGGTAGTGTTTATGATAATAATAGAGCGCTTCTTTCTCATTTAACGGATGCTGTGAAGTGGGTTATACATGAATATGAAGGCAGTTGCCTGGTGTTTTTGCCTGGTGTTAAAGAAATTAACCAGTTATTGTTCCAGCTTGAGCAAACTATTAAATCAGAATCTATTGCAGATGTTATTGTTACGCCACTTCACGGTAGTTTAAGCAAACAACAGCAGAACCGGGCAATAGATGTTTGTGCAGATGGTATTAGAAAAATTGTATTAGCAACCAATATAGCTGAAACCAGTTTAACGATAGATGGTATAAGTTGTGTTATCGATTCAGGACTTGAACGGATATTAAAATACAGCTCGGTATCTGCCATGAACGGCTTAAAAACCCAGTTTATTTCTGAAGATTCAGCTACTCAGCGAGCGGGTCGTGCGGGCCGTTTATCTGCTGGTATTTGTTTGAGAATGTGGACATCGCAACAGCAACAGCGTTTAGTAAAACATTCATTAGCTGAAATCCTATACAGCGATTTATCTACGTTAGTTCTTGAGTTGACTAACTGGGGGGTACAGCAGGTTAATGAATTACAGTGGATGGATGAACCGCCAGAAAAATCAGTAGAACAGGCAGTGGTATTACTGCGTAATCTCAGTGCAGTGGATGAATGTGGAAAAATTAATGAACATGGCCGTGCCTTGTTAAGCCTGGGCAGTCATCCACGCCTAGCTCATATGATAATATCATCTATCAGTCTTGATCAGGCATATCACGCCTGTCTTATTGCAAGTATCTTATCCGAGAAAGATTTGTTCTATTCACAAAAGGATAAAACGTTAGATATTATTGATAGAATTAATATTCTAAATGAATTTAAAACTTTAAATAAATTGCATCATGATATTGATAAACAGCAATGCCAGCGGATTATTAAAACGGCAGATGATTTTTATAGACGTATCAAAGGTGATGTTAAGGCGTCCAATAATAAGGTTGATATTAGCTATAGTGGGATTTTATTAGCCTATGCTTACCCTGACAGAATAGCAAAGCAACGACGCACTGGAGATGCGCGATATTTGTTGAGTAATGGTAAAGGTGCATTTATTCCGGAGTATCTACGGCATCATCTTTACGAATATATTGTTGTTGCTAATCTTGATGATCTGTCAGGTCGAGGGGCGAGAGGTGAAGCAATTATATACCTGGCTGCTGAAATAAGCCTTTTTCAGTTGCACGAGTATTTTAATGATTTGATCGAGTTTTCTGAAATAACTCAATGGAATGAAAGTCAGCAACGAGTCGAGGTGATGCAAACTACGACAATCGGCAAGCTTACATTAAAAGAAAACTTAATTACACCAGAAGACAAACGTTCAATACATGAATGTTTGTTGATATCAATAAAACGTATTGGTCTGCACTGTTTAAACTGGTCATCTGAAGCAAAATCCTTAAGGCAACGATTATTGTTTATAAATTATTATGTCAAACATAATGAAATTGAAATTCAAGAATTGAAAATCAGTGTGTTACCTGACTTTTCAGATGAAACTTTAATTAATAATATGCATTTATGGTTGCTACCGCATCTTTCTACAGAGAACAGTATCAAGCAGGTTAATGATCTTGATTTATATGTTTTGCTCAAATCTCAGTTAAGCTGGGATCAGCAGCAATTAGTTAATGATCTGGCACCAGGTAAAATAAGCGTACCCAGTGGCTCAAAAATAACTGTAGATTACAGTGATATAACACAGCCTGTGCTTGCTGTCAGATTACAGGAGGTGTTTGGTTTATACGAAACACCTGTTATTCTCGATGGTCACTGTAAGTTAATGATGCATTTATTATCACCGGCAAGAAAGCCTATGCAGGTTACTCAAGATTTAAATAGCTTCTGGAAAACGACTTATTTTGAAGTTAAAAAAGAGCTTCGTGGTAAATATAAAAGGCATTACTGGCCAGATGATCCTTTTACTGCACAGGCAACGAGTAAAACAAAAAAGAACATGCATAAATAATAGCTTGTGTTTTACCGATTTTACAGATTAGAAAAAATCTCTGAAAGCATTACATTTATGAATTAATGCTACCACACTGGCATCTATAAGTTTATCTGATAGTGGTTTTTGTTTTAGTAAATTTTGTAATGTTATTGTTTCAGCATGAAGTGCAAACGCACCGATAGCTGATGTGGAGCCAGAAAGCTTGTGTGTGAGGTCATAAAGTTTTTCATAATTAGAGTTTTTGTGGGCGTCATTTATGGATTTTTCAAATTCAATCAAACTATCTAAAAAATCATTAAGTAATTCTTTGGCTATATTACTGTCACCACCAACCGTTTCTATGGCTGATTCATAATTATAGGTTTGCAGTAATTCGTGTTCATTTTTATTTAAACTATCCTCTAACAACTGCTTGTTATTATGCGACATCCAGCTGTTAATTATTTCAAATAATGTTTGTGGTTTGTAAGGTTTAGCTAATAAATCATTCATGCCAGATTCGATTACGTCGACGCTTATATCTGAAAATGCATGGGCGGTGAGGGCGATTATAGGAGTGTCTTCACTGCAGAGTCTGGATTCTCGAATGATTCGGGTTGTTTCTATGCCGCTCATGTCAGGCATTTCCAGATCCATTAGAATGATATCGAATTTATGATTCTCAATTATATATAAAGCTTTAGAACCGCTGTCAGCAGAGGTAACTCTGGCACCTTCATTTTCTAATAATGTAGTGGCAACTTTAAGATTTATACTATTGTCATCAACTACCAGTACACGTAAATCTGATATGTTTTTTTCAAAGTTTTTCGTTGAAACTGGGGATTCATGTGATGCGGAATTCAAGCTAAGATCTGCGGGTTTTTCTAACTTAATATTTATTGAAAAGGTTGAGCCTTGATCAGGTATGCTAGATAGCTCAATTTTTCCGCCCATTAAAGCGACCAGTCGCTGAGTAATGACCAGACCTAAGCCAGTGCCACCATAACGTCTTGTAATAGAACTATCACCTTGTTGAAAGGGGCTAAACAGTCTTGCCTGTTGCTCAGGATGTATGCCGATTCCTGTATCATTAACAGAAATATTTAAATTAATAATATTATCAGGCTGGTCTTCCTGTTGTTCTAATTCGATTCTTAAAGTAACGCTTCCATTGTTAGTGAATTTGATCGCATTACCGATAAGGTTACTTAAGATCTGTTTTAGTCTAACAGGGTCTCCTCTAAGGACAGCCGGTATGTTCTTGTCAATAAAGGTTCTGTATTCCAGATTTTTATCTTTGAGACTATTTTGAAAAAGTACGTGTATGTTATTGAGTTCATTATTAATAGAGAAATTAGTATGTTCAAGTGTTAACTTACCGGCTTCAATTTTAGAAAAATCGAGAATGTCATTGATTATGCCAAGCAGGGTGTCGGTTGATTTGGTTATGTTTGTCAGGTATTCATTTTGAGTTTCATTTAAAGGCGTTTTTTGCAACAGGTTAGTAAAACCAATAACGCCATTCATAGGTGTTCGAATTTCATGGCTCATTGTTGCAATAAATTCACTTTTTGCCTGATTTGCGGTTTCAGCCAGGGTTTTAGCTGATTCAAGTTCTTTGGTTCTATCAATAACAAGCGTTTCCAGATCTTGTTGGTAACTAGTGATTTTTTTATCATAAACCTGTATCTGATCTAACATGGAATTAAAACCATTGACTAATGTGCCTAGTTCATCATTACTCATGGGTTCAGCTCTACAGCTAAAGTCTCGATTAGCGGCCACAGTTTCCATTGTATTTAGTAAACGTTTAACGGGTATGGATACTATTCTCTGGAGTCGATTTGAAAGTAATGCCGCTATAATCATAGAAATAATAAATATGATAATAAGAATATAAATCTGTTTTTTTATAACAGCATGCGCCTGACTCATGTCGCCAACTATATGAAAGTTTCCGATTATTTCATTGTCAAATTTAATGAGTTCATTTGCACTGACGGTTCCAGATAAAACTGATGTTTGAATCTGCTTTTGTGTTATTAATTTTTGTTGTTTCTCCGTCATTTTTTTAAACTTCGGTGACTGATATTCTGCCAGTGTAATACTGTCTAGAATGATGCCTGCCCATATAATATTTTTCTGTGAAGATAAGGTCGATAATATCTCTGCCGTTGCGAACTGATCTCGATATGTTATTGCTGCACTGCTGTTGGCACTTAATAACGTTGCTAATGTGCGTAGTTGATCGGCAGTATCATCGCGTGATGTCGCTATCTCAACTATTATAAGTAAAGTAAAACTCAGTAACAGTACCACTGTAGCCGTTAGTAGAATAATAGCCTGAAGTTTTTTCTTGATTGAGGCGTTTTTAAATATCAAGGCATTTCCTCATTATTGATTACTTTAGCCAATATGAGTAATCGTGAACTTATTTCTAAACCTGATTTATGAGCAGTATTCAGATTGATTATGAGGTTTGTTTTACCATTTTTTCGATAGAACTGAATTATACCGCCTTTTTCAATAAAGTCAGAAGTTTCACTAACGCTTAGTATAGGTTTACTGTTAACAGATTTTAATATGGTAGAAACTTTGTTTTTCTCTGATTTTGCAATATAAAGTATATGACAATGGTCTTTAGCTTTATCGTGAGTAACTCCTTTAATAGTTACAGCTCTACCTTTAATGTTTTTACCTTCCAGGCGTTTAAGATCGGTAACCAGTTTGCTTTCACCAATAGTGCAAAGTATTAATGGGCCAGTATTACCTGGTGTGTTTTCTGGCCAGATAGTAAATTTAGCAAAATTATATGTAAAAGCAGCTTTAAACAGGCGTTCTTCTTCTGAGTCTATCTCTTCTGTTAGTGTGTTAGAAGAAAATAATAAACAGGTTAAAAATAAAAGCAGGCTGTATTTTTTCAAATCAGCCACCCTGAATTTATAAAGTGTTGGCGTTTATTATTGGAGTAAGAGTTGTTTATAGTGAAATACTCTATATTAGACACAGTTGATATTTTTATGAAATATCTTATTTTAAGAATGTATACAGTTATAACTGATACTGTATTAAGACAAGATAATATCATTTACTAAATTACCGTTTTCCAGAACAGTATTTTATTAAATAACGAAAAGTTGATTGAGTGTTTTGGTATATGATCATGTTGTCTTCCTTTTTGTAATCGTTCCTTTTATAAAAAGTTAAAATTTATAACGTGCTTCTGCATAAGTATTTCGTTCAGGTAGAGGCAGGTCGTTTTCAATTGAACGGCCGGTAAATTCCCTGGCATCAGTATCAAATAAGTTACGGATAGATGCGGCAAATTCCCAGTTATTTGTTGCAGCATAACGAAGCGTGGTGTCAGTGATTACATAGTCATCCACTGCAGGGCGTAAATCAGGATTTGTGCCACTTGTGTTTCTTGGGCGTTTACCAATCCAGTTTGCCTGAATATTCAAGTTCCACCTGGGTGAAAACCCCCAGTCAGCACGTAAATAAGCGTCTTCATCAGGTTCCTGAAAGGCTCTCAGGTTAGTGTCATCCTGCTCTCGTACGGTGTAGTTAGCATAAATACTGATATTTATTGATGCTTGCCAACGGGCTTCAAGCTCTATGCCATTGATAGAATGATCACCTGAGTTCATAAACTGCCCAGAAGTACCAGTAGGGCGGATAATGTCCGTTTGATCAAATTTATAAATATTCAGACCTAATTGCAGGTTTTGTTTTGCGATATAAGAAAATGCAACCTCAATGGTTTCTGAACGTTCAGGATCAAGATCAGGGTTAGGCGTTGTAAATGAGGTTTCATCATAAAGCTCTAAATATGAAGGTGGACGAAAAGCTTTGCCATATATTAATTTACTAGTAAGTTTGTCTGTAGTTTGCCATACCAGAGCCAGACGGGGGTTAAATGTACTACCAAAGTCTGAATAGTCATCATATCTACCGCCAGCGGTGAGCTCCCATGTATCATTAATTGTCCAGATATCCTGTATGTACACATGATTAATCTGCCGTGTTTCTTCAGGTGTAAATGCATATGGAGAGTCAGATATATCAACCAGTGGACCACCTGCTGGAAGGGCGGTGCCATCAGCAGCGGTACCAAAGTTAACCCTGTGTGTTACAGAATATAAGTCTTGCCAGGTATATCCAGCGCCTATACGGATGGAATGGTCATTGATTCCACTAAAGAGCGTACTAACTTCATAAACCAGTCGACGTTCTGCCGATTCATATTGGTTAAGCTGTCCATCAGGATATGTGCCTGTCGCATCTACATAACCCGGGGGGCGCTCCTGAAAGCCCGTGCCAGAGTCAGAACTAATATGCTGGTAGCGTAGATCCATATTCAGTGCCCAGTTATCACTAAATTGAGCGTTGTTATATAACAGATCGATGTTTATACGGCTATCAGTCGCGTTTGTGACTGGATCGAGAACCCCATACCCGGTCAAACCTGTTTCCAGGTCACTTTGGCGCACATAATCAGTTTGTAAACGCCAGTGTTCCTTTGCAATTGAGAAACGTATATCCTCATTACGCCAGCCATATTGAGCATTGGCGGGAGCCAATGAGACATCAGTATTGAAAGTCTGGTCAGTTAACGTCTGACCGTCAGTTTCAATAAATGGGTTATGCCCATCAGTATCCGAAATATTGGCAGTTATTGCAATTTGATACCCGTTTAGATTGGCACCGTGCTGCATCCATGCTGTTTTTGAGTCAAAACTACCCGCTCTAACCCCTACTTCAGAGTGCTCAATATTTACAGCTGTTTTGGTTATAACATTGATAACACCTGCTGATGCATCTGCACCAAACAGGGCAGAGCCCGGACCACGGATTATTTCTACTCGTTCTATAATATTTGCTGGCAGACCTTTCCAGAAAATACCAAAATTCCATACAAGATCAGCCATGGCATTACCATTAATCATTAATAAAGTTTGTGTACCTTTGGCGCCTCTAAACTGGATGAGAGGTCTAAATCCAAATTGGCTTTCTCTAATATGAATACCAGGAACACCTTCTAGTACGTCTACCAGATTGATGGCACCAGTTGCTTTAATATCTTCAGAAGTTATCAGGGTAACTACGGCAGGCGCTTTAGTGGTGGTCTGCTTAGACGCGGTGGCAATTGTGGTTTCAAGGCTTACCAGGTCTTCCAGGCTCAGGGAGATAAAGTGATCTAATCTTTTATTCGGGTCAGTCTGAGCCATTGCATTAGAAAAACAAAGCGATAAACACAATAATAAAGTTGAGTGATTGAATAATCTTATATTGTTTTTTTTACGCATCTTTTACGGTATTCGATTCTTCCATAACTTATTATTTAGTAGTCTAGTATGATTAAAACGAAAGTGCATAATTACAGTTAAAATTATTAACTTTTTTATATCTGAGTTTACCGAGATGTTTGTGCCAGAAGAGGGCTGGTAAATACCATACTCGGACAAGTCGCGGACATAGCCTGTTCTAAAATAGGTGTTTAAGAGCAAAACATGGATTGTACAAGCCCCCATAAGAGCTGCGCAGGTAAGGCCTAACTATTCATATATTCACACGCATTTTCATACAGAATGCATGAGTTGACACAAATATGGAATAATTGTTTGTAAAAGCGAATAATCAATAAAGTCTAGATACAGTTTAAAAAGCTTCTTCATGTGAGTTTCCTCACACTATAAATTTTACATATTTATATAATCACCTGCAAAGTAAATTGATCTGGTAAAAATATATGAAAAATATAATGATTTTAATCTGTTTGTTCTTAAGTATTCTGTTGCTCTGGTATTACTCAATTATACTGCCCTCCAATAATGCAGCAGAGTTTATTATTGAAGAGCACATTTATAACGTTAATAACTGGTTTTCAATGATGTCTTTATTAGCTGCAATATTTTCATTAAGTCTTGTTATTATAAAATTCGATTCACAAAAAAAACAGTTTGATATATTAACAAAGCAGAATAGCTTTAATCTGGAAATCATAGCACTCTCATCTCTAATACAGGAAAGTGATGCTACATTACATCGATATGATCGCTGGGAAGCTGCTGGTATAAAAGGCGATTATGTTAATGCAAAGTCAGGTGTCAGAGAAAAAATGAATTCATATAGAGATAAATTAGAATCCAGGTTTGAGCAGATCAATTTAAACCGGGAAGTTAAAGATTAAAACGAATACATTAACCTGTTTATATTTATTCACAATAGGCTGATTTTACTTTCGTAAGCCTGTTTTATAAGCCAGTAGTAATATTCGGGTTTTCTAATGAATGCTTGATTTGATCTTTATCAACTCGGTATAAATTATCACTTAATATAATCAGACTGCTTATATAGAGGGGGCCTCATCGTAAAAGATAAACGCATTTAAGAACGTTATTTTTTATGCCGTGTCGCTAGAAGCCCGTTGCGTATTATTTAGTGTGATGCTTGCCCTTATCATGCTTACTGAAATATTACCTAATTAATAAAAATATAAAGAGTTATCATATTCAAGTGAGATTGTGATCTGTGTATTACATAATTCAACAGAATATGGCGTTATGCGTAATTATTCCACGTTGTTTTATTTATATGGCAGTTTTTCTTCAAACATTTTCACTTAATAGCTTAAATTTAGATCGCTACAGGCAGTTTGTGATTTATATAATATTATTGATTGTTATTAACGGTTATAATTCAACTTTTATCACTAAGACAAGGGTTATAGAGATTGATTAAATTAAAACATATTGTTAATGGCGTGGTTGCCTCTGACTTCGAAATACACGTTGGAGAATTCACTATTGGTAGAGCTAAGGGTAACAGTATGCAACTAGAGGATGGGGCGGTTAGTAGTCATCACGCTAAATTAATTGTCGAACGTAGCCCCTATATGGATTCAATATTTGATATAACTCTGGAAGACCTGGGAAGCACAAATGGCACATATCTAAATGGTGTTAAAGTAACCAGTCAAAGACTAAGTCATAGTGATCTTATTAAAATAGGTACACATGAATTCAAAATATATGATGCAAATTCAGGAATCGGAACTCAAACCGAGTTTTATGTGCCTGATGAATAGAATACATCATAAAATAGTCAAATTTATTTAAAACAAAAAAGCCCGATTTAATCGGGCTTTTTTTAACTCGTACCCATGCTCCCGCGTGGGAATGCATAACTAACCAGGTAGCACATACCCAACAACCCTTATCACTCCTGTCATCAGTGCCCGACACCATATAAAAATTGATTCCCTC
>JAPHRB010000123.1 GCA_026197015.1 Gammaproteobacteria bacterium
AGTGACTGCTGCTGATATTCATCTCGAAGCAGATAATTATGAGTTGACAAATCAACAGGTAAAAATAGATACAGTTCAGGATTCGGAATTGGTGAATGGCCTTAAAGACCGTGAACAACAACTTATTCTTGAGGCTCTAAAAGCAGGCAATGGAAGTCGTAAATATGCGGCTGAGAGGTTGGGGATTAGTCCACGAACTTTAAGATATAAACTTGCCAGAATGCGTGATTCTGGAATTACTGTTTAGCTGTTAGCAGGAGAAAATTATGAGTGATATGAATATTAATCAGGTATTAGCACAAATGCGCGCAATGGAAGCACAGGCTAAGGCGCCAACAGGTCCAGAGTTGTTATCAATTAATGAAGTGCCGGGAGCACAAAAAACAGAATTTTCTGAAGTTTTAAATAATTCGATAAATTCTGTAAATGAGACATTAATGACTTCTGGCGAAATGGCTAAGGCATTTGAGAAAGGAGACTCAGGTATTTCAATGGCTGAGTTAATGATAAATATGGAAAAGGCCAGTGTTTCATTTCAGGCGATGACCAGTGTTAGAAATAAATTATTAACAGCTTATCAGGAAATTATGAATATGCCTGTTTAAAAGATAGTCTTAAGTCTTAAATTAAAAATAGTTGCGCCGCAGGCGTATAAAGTATTTTTACCTACGACTCACGACTTAAAATATAGAAAGCATTATAAAATTTGAATTTTTCAAAAGGTTAAAAAATGGCAGAGCAAGCGGCAATACCCAGCGCGACTATGATGATACCCGTGCCCCGATTTATCGGTGCAATTCTGGGTGTTGTGGTTACTGTATTGGTGAGCATTGGTATTTATACCTGGGGTACGGCACCCAGCTTCTCATCATTATATACAGGGCTTGAACCGGGTGATGCTGCAGAAGTGGTTTCTGCTTTACAGTCTGCGGCAATACCATATGAATTAAATGCGGCTTCTGGTTCGGTGATGGTTGAATCCGGTCGAGTACATGAAGCGCGTTTGAATCTGGCGGCACAGGGTTTACCCAAAGGCACAGCCATTGGTGTTGAAATGTTACAGCAGGAGCAAAGTTTTGGGACCTCACAATTTGTAGAAAGCGCACGTTACCATCATGCAATGGAAACCGAGTTAGCACGAACCATTAGCACGATGCGAAATGTTAAATCAGCTCGTGTGCATCTGGCTATTCCAAAACATTCTGTTTTTGTAAGAAAGCAACAAAAACCCAGTGCATCAGTTGCGCTTAGTCTTTATGGCGGGCGAGCAATTGAGCAGGGGCAGGTTAATGCCATTATTCATATGGTTGCTTCGGGTATTTCAAATTTATCCGCCGAAAATGTAACCGTCGTTGATCAGAATGGTCATTTATTATCATCCGGGGACATGACGGGTAGTGTTGCTATGACGGGGCGTGAATATGATTATTCACGTCAGGTTGAGCGTGATTTTGAACAGCGTATTGAGCATTTGCTAGAACCTATAATAGGTGCCGGTAAGGTGCGTGCAACGGTTAATGCCAATATCGATTTCACTCAACAGGAAAGCACTGAAGAGTTATATAACAACGATAATCAAACATTACGCAGTGAACAGTCTTCAAGTTCCAAACGATTTGATAATAGTGAGGGGGGTGGTGTGCCGGGGGCTTTGGCTAATCAGCCTCCAGAAGGTGGTCAGCTGGTTGAAGGTGTAGGTGGTGTCGGTGAGGGCGAGCTTACTAAAACACCGTCCAACTCTAATAATAATGTAGTAAAAAATTACGAAGTCGATCGTACTATTCGACACTCTCGTCAAAACAGCGGTGTCATCAAACGTCTTACGGTAGCTGTTCTGGTGGATGACCGAATTGTTGTGGAAGATGGCGAAACAACACGAACACCGTTAACAGAAGATGAAATTGCCAGGGTGACAAGTCTCGTTCAGCAGACGATTGGTTTTGATCAACAACGTGGTGATAAGGTAAACGTTATTAACGCCTCGTTTACACCATTGGAGGCGATAGAAGCCTTACCTGAGCCATCAATTATGGATAATAAGTGGGTACAATTCGCGCTAAAATGGATATGGCCGTTTATACTTATACTGATCGTGATTTTCACAATATTAAAACCATCGATTAAAGGCCTGACTTCTTATGTGCCGCCAACACCGGTACTGGCTTCTAGCCAGGGAGCTGATGGTGAAGGAGGCGCAGGTTCAGGTTCAGGAGGTGAAGGCGGCGTTGCTCAACTTGAGCATCACGAAGATGCTATTCCTTTACCCAGTGATTCGGATGAAAAGGTAGAATTTGCTAAATCAATGGTACAACAGGACCCTAAAAAAGTAGCTAATGTTGTTAAAGACTGGGTTGGCGCAGAATCATAAAGACGTAAATTATGGCTGAAGAAACTAAACTATCATTAACCGGCGTACAAAGAGCAGCAGTCTTACTAATGGCTATGGGCTCGGAAAATGCTGCGGAAGTTTTAAAACATCTAAACCCTAAAGAAGTGCAGGGTCTGGGTGCGGCCATGGCTAATCTGGGAAATGTTAATAAGCTGACCATGTCTAATGTAATGGATGAGTTTATTGCTGAAGTCAGTAATCAGACATCAGTAGGCATAGGTCAGGAAGATTATATTCGTGAAATGATGGTGAATGCATTAGGCCAGGACAAAGCCAATAGCATGATCGATCGAATTTTATTGGGGAGTGGCAATAAGGGCCTGGAATCTTTAAAGTGGATGGATGCCAGATCAGTTGCAGAAGTCATTCGCCTGGAGCACCCGCAAATCATATCTATTGTTCTGTCTTACCTTGAACCAGATCAGTCGGCAGAAGTATTAAAAATGTTACCTGAGCGTGCACGCCCGGATATTTTAATGCGAGTTGCTGCATTAGAAGGTATTCCGCCAGCTGCATTGCAGGAATTAGATAAGATTATGGAAAAACAGTTTTCCGGTAGTAAGAATGTAAGTCAGAACAGTATGGGTGGTTTTAAAACCGCAGCTAATATTCTTAACTTTATGGAGTCTTCTATTGAAAGCGCCATAATGGATTCAATTGCAGAACATGATCAGGAAATGCAGGAAAGCATTTCTGAATTGATGTTTGTATTTGATAATCTGAATGATGTTGATGACCGTGGAATTCAGGCATTACTTAGAGAAGTCTCAACTGATAGTTTAACACTTGCACTTAAAGGTGCAGATGAAGGTCTTAAAGAGAAAATACTTAAGAATATGTCTAAACGTGCAGCTGAAATGTTACGTGAAGATATGGAGGCTCGGGGTCCTGTTCGCTTAAGTGAAGTAGAACTTGCACAGAAAGATATTATTAGCACCGCAAGACGCCTGGCAGATGAGGGCGATATTGTGCTTGGTGGTAGTGGCGCCGAGGAAATGGTTTAAAAACCTGCGGAAAATAGAGTACTTATGAGCAGCCGATTTAAAGTTTCTGAAAGTGATATCCAGCATTACGTGCCACCTGAATTAAAGGGGCATATTGTAGGTATGCGGGATGATGCCATACGCCCTCAAACAGTAGAAGAAATCGAAGCGTTACAGAAACAGGCATATGACGAAGCTGTAAAGGCAGGTCATGCGGAAGGTTTAAAACAGGGGCTTCAGGAGGCAGCCAGGTTACAGAATGTTTTTAATTTTCTACAACATCCATTAAATGAATTAGATAAGCAGGTTGAACATCAGTTAACTGATCTGACAATGACACTTGCAAAAATGTTACTGCAAAAAGAGAGTCAACTGGATGTTGAACATATTCAAAATTTGGTACATCAATCGTTAGAATATTTACCGGTTAAATCGCGTGATATTCACGTGCGTTTAAATTCTGCTGATATAGATTTATTAAATCAGGCAGAAATAGATACAGCAGCACAAAGCTGGAAGTGTATTGCAGATAATACAATTACTCAGGGCGGTTGCGTTATTGAGTCAAGCACATCACATATTGATTCAACAGTTGAAAATAGAATTCAACAATTAGTTGATCAACTTAATCTGCATCAGGAAGCTGAATAAATATGTTGCAACAGAGTGATTACTTTCAGCGTTGGGTAGATAACCTGGCAAAAAAACAGCAAAGAGTTACCTCACCTGAGCCTGTTGTTGAGGGTCGTTTAACTCGTATGGTGGGCTTAACATTAGAAGCAATTGGTTGTGAAGCAGCGGTAGGTACCAGTTGCAATATTATTGCACCGGGTAATCATAGTATTGAAGCAGAGGTTGTCGGTTTTTCTGGTGATAAAACATATTTAATGGCGATGGGCGAAAGCCGTGGATTAATTCCAAACGCAAAAGTTATTCCCGTTGGTCATTCAAGTTCGATAGAAATTTCAGATGGTTTTTTAGGGCGAGTCATTGATGGAAGAGGTCGACCATTAGATGGAAAAGGGCCAATTAAAGTAAACCATGATTTGTCCGCAAATATGCCACTGGCGGGTAAATCCATTAACCCGTTAATGCGCGACCCCATTAAACAACCACTGGATGTGGGTGTGCGAGCAATTAACTCCTTACTTACAGTTGGTAGAGGGCAGCGTATGGGGTTGTTTGCCGGCACGGGTGTCGGTAAAAGTATATTGTTAGGTATGATGACAAAATATACTGAGGCTGATGTAATCGTTGTTGGTCTGATAGGTGAGAGGGGGCGTGAAGTAAAAGAATTTGTGCAGGATATATTAGGTGCAGATGGAATTAAACGAGCCTGTGTTGTCGCTGCACCAGCAGATTCTTCACCTTTAGTTCGAATTCATGGTGCAATGTTAGCAACCAGTGTTGCTGAATATTTTCGTGATCAGGGTAAAAAAGTGCTATTGCTAATGGATTCACTTTCTCGTTTCGCGCAGGCACAGCGAGAAATAGGGCTGTCAATTTCTGAACCTCCAGCAACAAAAGGTTATCCGCCATCAGTATTTGCACGTATACCTCAGTTAGTTGAAAGAGCGGGTAATGGTCAGGCGGGCCAGGGTTCGATCACTGCTTTTTATACGGTATTAACTGAAGGTGATGATAATAATGACCCGATTGCAGATGCGGCTCGCGGCATTCTCGATGGTCATATTGTGTTGTCACGTCAGCTGGCTGATATGGGGCAATATCCGGCCATCGATCTGGAAGCCTCCGTAAGTCGAGTTATGCCGATGGTAACCACCGATAATCAGTTGCAGCAAAGTCAGCAAATAAAACAACTATACTCAATATATGAGCAAAATAGAGACCTGATTAATGTAGGCGCTTATCAGCAGGGTACCAATGCTGATATTGATAAAGCGATTGCTATGCAGCCTCAAATTCAGGCATTCATGCGCCAAAGCATGAATGAAGCGGTGCCATTTCAACGCAGTCAGCAAATGCTTGATCAGTTGATAACTTCGGCTAATCAGTTTGTGCAAGCAGAAAGTAATAATTTTTAACTATAGAATATAATCGAAGCGAAGCAGGCATAACATATCTGCTTTGATTAATATTTAATAACTCAAGACTTAGCTTTATGCGATCTAAACGAATTCAGCCAATAGCAAAACACGCAGATCAGTTGCAGCAACAGGCGGTGCAAATTTTTGTGCAAGCTCAACAGGCTGTGGTTGATGCACAGCTGCAGTTAGAACAGTTGATTGAGTATCGTAGTGAATATAACAGTGGGCGTGTAAGTGGTAGTTTAAGCGTCATTCAGTTAAGAGATTATCAGGTATTTCTTAAAAAACTTAACCAGAGTATTGATCAGGCGCGTATCAATATTATTAATAAGAAACAATTATGCGAACAGCAGAAATTAAACTGGCTTAAAACCCGTTCACGAAGCAAAGCACTGGACGCGGTGGTAGTAAAATACCAGATACAGGAAACACTAATAGAAGCAAGGATTGAACAAAAAGAGCAGGATGAGTTTTCTAGTAGACCCAAAAGACAATCATAAGTTATAAGCTGTATTCAAATGTTGGCCCGCCAATTGCTCCTGTTATATATAACTAATTAACCCGGTTACAGGTGGTCTATGGAATTACGTCAACAACTCGATATAAATACGACACCAAAAATACAAAAATCAACTGATAAACAAAGTCATTTTAAAGAAAATGATGACGTTGATTTAGAGCAGAATAAACAGTTTAAAGATCAGTTAAATGAGCAGATTGACCAGGTTAAAGCTCAGGACAATAATCAAAAAATCAATAAAAATCAACAAGATGAAAATTATTCAGTAGAGAGTGAGCAAACTGATAATGAGATGAACGGTAATATTGAAACAGGC
This sequence comes from Gammaproteobacteria bacterium, assembly GCA_026197015.1. GTDB lineage: Bacteria > Pseudomonadota > Gammaproteobacteria > SZUA-229 > SZUA-229 > SZUA-229. The sequence goes on from JAPHRB010000123.1 coordinate 6,257, forward strand.
AATAATGAGACAGGCACTGATGTAGACAAAGGTCTTGATACGAAGGATCAACAGGAGACTTTAAATGGTCAGCAGGTTGACGATGTTACAAATCCGCTTATTGCCCTTAATTTGCCGGAAACAGGCAGTGTTTTGCCGCTTTCTAGTGCTGATTCTACTGTTCTGAGCTCAGTATCTTCAGAGTTTAAACAAATAATCGGTGTGGAAACATCCGTAAGTATTCCAGCTCAGGATACAATATCAGACATGGAAATGAGCTCAAAGCGAATCAGCGAGCTCATAAATAAAACCCCACTTACATCGAGCAAACAGAATTCAGAATTAATTAGTGCGGATGTGCGTACGCCTAAAGCGGTTAGCGGAGCACCTAATTTAACGGCAACCTTATCTGAAAAAGCAAATATTCAAGATGCGCGATATAGCAAGGTTATGAGTGAAATGCCGACAGCCGATGTCTTAAATCACACGACTAAAATGCAGCAAGTTCCGCTGACTACAGCTATTTCTGCTAGTCATGCATCAATACAAAACGTCTCCAGCGCACTACCTGTAGAGTCAGGCAGTTCATTGCCGGGCTCTACACCTACGAGTAATACATTAAATTCGTCAATTGCTGCAAATTTACAAAATCCAAACTGGTCACAACAAATGACACAGCAGGTAGCGTATATGGTTAAAGGCGGGTTTCAGCAGGCAGATATAAAACTCAATCCCGCTCATCTAGGGCCAATGGAAATTAAACTAACATTGAATGATGATAATGCGAAAGTAAGTTTTGTAGCACAGCACGCACCGGTTCGTGATGCTATTGATGCGGCAATGCCAAGACTGAAAGAAATGTTAGAGCAGCAGGGTTTGAACTTATCTGATGCAAATGTATCAACACAATCAGAGCAAAAACAGGCAAATACAGATTCACAACACGATAGAGATATGGATAATAACGGCCCCGATGCTTTAAATGATAACCTTGTATCTGATGATGTAAATGATGAGCGGCTTGTAAATGTTGAGGTGAATACTGGCGTGAGTATCTTTGCCTGAATATGATGCTAGTTATAAGCAGTTTTAAGCAATAAATATGAAGTGGCGTTAAGAGTTAATCAGACTTGGTAGCAGGTTTACATCAATGTGAAATGACGCCACTGAATTAACAGTTTTTTGTTGTAGAGCTTAAATTTGTATCCCTTCAGTTTTGTTATCAAATCAATCACAGTGCCGGCGCATATGATAATCGATATTTCAGTCTTGTTTTAATCATCTGCTTAGTAAAACACCTGTAATCGCAGGCATTACATGCTGATCGGATTATGAAGTTAGTTAAAACTTCAACAGAGTCATAGAAAGCAGTGTTGGTAACAATCTTCGCTTCTAAATAATTCACCTATATATAACAGGCACACTGTTTTCATCATCAATAATCATATGTGCTTATTATTAATATTTGAACGATCAGCATCTTCTTTTCTATACTGCTCACTGTCTGAGAGTGTATTGTTTCTTTTAAACATGATCTTTATGCAGCTATCAGCTTGCATTGCATTACTCAAAAAAAATGAGTGTTATGGTCTGGTGGAGCCTGTTGCTTTAGTTTTAATTTAGACTATATTTAGTTATGTTAATGCTAGAAGCTAAAGCTTTAAAGAATAGATAAAAAGATATCAAATCAGGAGTATCAGGGCGCAGTTGAATTAATAAAAATTCGAAAGATCAGTAAGGTTGATGTTATGAAATCAGTCATCTCTGAAGCAGTGATCGACAGGGTGAAAAAAACAGTAGTAAGATCTTTCAATTTTAGGCTATAGCGAGACAATAATGTAAGTTGTTAAACGCACATATTAATCTGTTTGATGATCTGTTTATAAAACACAATCAAAACTGTTTACCTGTTACGTCGGTATTATTTTTAATTCCTGTATTAAGCGATAAAATTAATGATTTAATTTTATAATTGTAAAAGTCTCTGAAAAAGCATAGAAGTATTCATGTGATAATTAAAGTCAGGGTTTTATGAGTGAAAGAAATATTGATTTTTTTTAACGAAATGGGAGTGCATTATGAGCGTAACTATTAATGTGTCAGATGATAATAAACTGGCAACTATGAAAATTAACGGACGTTTTGACTTTAGTTTGCATAATGAATTCAGAAAAGCATATAAAGATATCAGTTTAGGTGGAGGTCAGTATGTTGTAGATCTTTCAGCTACTGAATATCTTGATAGTTCTGCATTAGGTATGTTGCTGTTATTAAAAGAACATGCTGAATCACAAGGTTGCAACGTAAGATTAACAGGTCAGGGTGATGAAATTAAAGAAATTCTGACCATTGCCAGTTTTGATAAAATTTTTACCTTGAGTTAAAAAAGTGTCTCAAAATTCTGATAAAGAGACAGTCATTCTGGTAGTTGATGATGACCTGACAAATCGCCTGGTTTTGTCTGCTTTACTTAAAGAGTCGGGATACAAGGCTATAATTGCAGAGAATGGTGAAGAAGCCGTAAAAATCGTTGATGAAAATCATGTAGATATTATTTTGCTTGATGTGATGATGCCGGTAATGGATGGGTACCAGGCAGCCAGAATAATAAAAAGTCGACAGACACACTTTATACCCATAATTTTCCTTACCGCTATGACCGATGAAAGCGCACTGGCTAAATGTATAGATTCTGGCGGAGATGATTTTCTTACTAAACCTTTCAATCATACATTGTTGAATGCAAAAATTGATTCGATGTTAAGAATAGCAGGGCTTTACAAAAGTATTGCTGAGCAGAATATAGAAATTAAGAATAAAAACTTTCAGGTTGAGCAGGAAATGGTTGTCACTAAAAAATTATTTGAAAAAATAATTAATAATGACTTGCGGGGTGATAAAACAGGATTGCATTATTCGATGTCTCCCATGTCAATGTTTAATGGTGACTTGATACTTGCTGAAAAAAATCAAACGTCTGGTTTTGATGTGTTAATTGCAGATTTTACCGGCCACGGTCTTTCTGCTGCCATTGGTGCTTTACCTGTTTCTGATGTATTTCATAGCATGACGAAAAAATGCTTTTCATTTAATGATATCCTGGCTGAAGCTAACTTAAAACTAATTGAACTTTTACCAACACATATGTTTATGGCTGCCAGCTTAATTAGTGTTGATAGAAGTAATAATGTGCTTAGTGTTGTAAATGCGGGTTTACCAGATATGTACTTATATCGAAATGGTGAAATATTACATACATTTAAATCCAGAAATATCCCTTTAGGTATTAGTAAACTCTCCGCTTCGCAATTTGAAGTTGAAATGCAGACACTGGAATATGGTGATCGTTTGATTGCGGCTACCGATGGTATTATGGAAGCGAATAATTCTGCTGGAGAAATGTTTGGTTTAGAAAGGTTACTTAAAGTTTTTGAAGATAATGTAGAAGCTGAAGTACTATTTGAAACGATACTATCTACCTGTAGTGAATTTCGCGAAGGTGCCGAGCAAACGGATGATATAACGCTGCTTGAGGTGTGTCATTTAGAAAATATAGAGTATAAAACCCATGTGGCATTCCAGAATGAACATAGAGAGCCATCTGACTGGTCTATTCAGTTTAGTCTGGATATCAAGAGCTTACGTCAATTTGATGCACTTCCTTATATAATGCAAGCTGTTAATCAACTGCAGCCGCTAGGAAGTGGCCGCACCAGTGTACATACCTTATTGGCCGAAATGTTTTCTAATGCCCTTGATCATGGGGTATTAAAGCTCGATTCATCTATGAAAAACACACCACAGGGTTTTATGGCGTTTTATCAGGAGAAGCAAAAGCGTCTGGAATCAATGCAGGAAGGCCATATTCAGGTTTCGTTGCATCATGAGCTCGATGGTAATGGGGGAGGTCGTTTCACCTTGCATCTTGTGGATAGTGGAGAGGGTTACGATTTTAAGAATGTAGATACACATAAAAATCAGTATTCGGGTAGAGGCCTTAAACTGGTGTCGTCTCTTGCTACAGATATGAAAGTACTGGGTAAAGGTAACTCTGTTATGGCTTATTATGACTGGAGTAACAAATCATCAGTCAATAAAAAGTCTCTAATTTAAGCGTGTTTTCTACCCATAAAATTATTTCATGACTATAACCTATTGATTTACATCTTTTTTATTTTCTTGCGGTAAAAATAACTTGCTTTTCAGCCAATGCGAACTAAAGTGTCTGTCAGAGATATTAATCATTGGCTAATATAGTTCGCTATTGTGAAGCCAGAGAGTGCTGGAGAAACACATGTCTACATCGAATCAAGATCAGGATATCGATCAATTAGAAACCCATGAATGGCTAGACGCTATAGAAGGGGTGTTAAAATCTGATGGCGCAGATCGCGCGCATTTCCTTTTAGAGCAAATGATCGATAAGTTACGTCGTTCAGGGGCAAACTTGCCACATAAAGCGACAACCGCTTATGTAAATACTATTCCTACTCATTTGCAGCCAAATTTACCCGGTGATATGAGTCTGGAACGTCGTATTCGAGCTTTAATACGCTGGAACGCCGCTGCTATGGTTGTTAAAGCAAACAGAAAAGCATCTGAGCTGGGTGGGCATATAGCAAGTTTTGCATCTGCTGCCACATTATATGATATTGGTTTCAATCATTTCTGGCGTGCTCCTACCCATGAACATGGTGGTGATCTGGTTTTCTTTCAGGGGCATTCTGCACCGGGTATGTACTCTCGTGCTTACCTTGAAGGTCGATTTGAGAGTGATCAGTTAGATAATTTCCGCCAGGAAGTTGATGGTAATGGTTTGTCCTCTTATCCTCACCCCTGGTTAATGCCTGACTTCTGGCAATTTCCAACAGTTTCAATGGGGCTGGGCCCTATAAGCGCGATTTATCAGGCGCGTTTTATGAAGTACCTGCAAGATCGAGGTCTTGCTGATACCCGTGATCGTCAGGTTTGGTGTTTCCTGGGTGATGGTGAGACAGATGAGCCTGAATCATTAGGTGCTATCTCACTGGCATCACGTGAAAAATTAGATAATTTAACCTTTGTTATCAACTGTAACCTACAGCGCCTTGACGGTCCTGTTCGCGGTAACGGTAAAATTATTCAGGAGTTAGAAGCGGTATTCCGTGGTGTTGGCTGGAAAGTTATCAAAGTATTATGGGGCGGTTACTGGGATCCATTATTAGCAAAAGATCACGATGGTTTATTGCAAAAGCGCATGCTTGAAGCTGTAGATGGTGACTTCATGAACTATAAATCTAAAGATGGTGCTTATGTACGAGAGCACTTCTTTGGAAAATACCCGGAACTCAAAGCCATGGTTGCCGATATGTCAGATGATGATATCTGGCGTTTAAACCGTGGCGGTCATGATCCTCATAAAGTTTTTGCTGCCTATGCTGAAGCTGCAAAACTCGATGAGCAGCCCACTGTTATTTTAGCTCACACAGTTAAAGGTTATGGCATGGGTGCAGCAGGTGAGGGGCAGATGCGCACTCACTCGCAGAAAAAACTCGATGAAGAAGAAATGATTGCCTATAAAAATCGTTTCAATATTCCTATTACTGATGAACAAGCGGCACGTGCTGATTACTATCGTCCTGATGAAAATTCAGAAGAAATGAAATACATGAAAGCACAACGTGAGAAATTGGGCGGCTCAATGCCTGCTCGACAACGTTTGGCCGCACCTTTAGAAGTGCCTGAGCTTTCAGTGTTTGAACCGATTACCAAGGGTTCAGGTGATCGTGAAATGTCGACAACTATGGCATTTGTTCGTTTGTTAACATTAATTACCCGCGATAAAAAAATGGGTAAGTATGTTGTGCCTATCGTACCAGACGAAGCACGTACCTTTGGTATGGAGGGTATGTTCCGTCAGTTAGGTATTTATTCTTCAGTGGGGCAGTTATATACGCCACAGGATAAAGAGCAGGTGATGTTTTATAAAGAAGATAAAACAGGCCAGATTTTAGAAGAAGGAATTAACGAAGCCGGTGCCATGTCATCGTGGATTGCGGCGGCGACATCGTATAGCACGCATAATGTAAATATGGTTCCATTTTATATTTACTATTCTATGTTTGGGTTTCAGCGTATTGGTGATCTGGCATGGATGGCAGGTGATATGCAGGCACGTGGTTTCCTAATTGGCGGTACAGCAGGTAGAACGACATTAGCTGGTGAAGGTTTGCAACATCAGGATGGTCACAGCTTCCTCGCCGCAGGCACTATTCCAAACTGTGTTTCATATGATCCAACTTTTTCATATGAACTGGCGGTTATAATTCAGGACGGTATGCGTCGTATGAATCAGAATCAGGAAAATGTTTTCTATTATATTGCCGTGATGAACGAAAACTATGTTCAACCCGCAATGCCCAAAGGTGTTGAAGAAGGCATTGTAAAAGGCATGTACTTATTACAGGGTGGCGGTAAACGTCGTAAGAAAGTACAACTTATGGGTTCAGGCACAATTTTACGTGAAGTAATTGCAGCTGCTGAATTACTGGATAAAGACTGGTCTATTGATGCGGATATCTGGAGTGTAACAAGTTTTAACGAATTAAAACGTGAAGGTGAAGATGTTGATCGCTGGAATATGTTACATCCATTAGAAGACAAACGTTTAAGTTATGTTGAGAAATGCTTGAAAGACAAACGCGGCCCCATTGTTGCAGCAACAGATTATGTTAGAACTTATGCTGAACAGATACGTAAATGGGTTCCAGCACAATATGATGTCTTAGGAACTGATGGTTTTGGCCGTTCAGATACACGTGCTCAATTACGTAAACATTTTGAAGTAAATGCAAAATACGTAGCAGTAGCTGCGCTAATGGCGCTTGCTAATGATGGTCAGTTCCCGGCGGGTAAAGTTCAGGAAGCGATTGAGAAGTACGGGATCGATCCTGAAAAGCCAAATCCTGCTACTGCGTAAAAGTTAAAAGCGTAGAAAAAAAGAAAGCGCAAATGAACGCGAATACACGCAAATGTAAACGCAAATAAATGCGGATTATTAAGCTTCGTCATTCCCGAATGCTTGTGTCGGGAATTTAGTAACTTAAAAGTTACTAGACTCCCGCCTTTGCAGGAGAGACAAAACGTAACAAATAACAGTTAAACAAACTGGAGTAAACCATGAGTGAAATGGTCGAAGTAAAAGTTCCTGATATTGGTGATTTTGATTCTGTCGAAATCATAGAAATACTTGTTTCTGTCGGTGATCAAATTGCCGAAGAAGATTCTTTAATAACGGTTGAGTCAGACAAAGCCTCAATGGAAATTCCTAGCAGCCATGCAGGAACAGTTAAAGAAATAAAAGTTGCGATTGGTGATTCAATTGCTGAAGGTGCAACTGTCGTCGTTTTAGAAGCATCAGCTGGAGCCGCTGTTGTTGAAGAACCTAAGAAACAGGAAGTGCCAGAAGAACAAGCAGAAATAGCTAAGGTAGAAACAAAGCCTGAGCCTGCTTCAGTTGTGGAAACTGCACCCGCTATAAGGCCTTCACCTACAGCGAAAATTGATCCAGTTAATTTTAAAAATGCACATGCATCACCAGCAGTAAGAAAGTTTGCACGAGAGTTAGGTGTAGATTTAAGTAAGGTCGATGGCAGTGGAAGAAGTTCGCGTATTGTTAAAGATGACGTACAGGCTTTTGTAAAACGCGTGTTGACGACAGGTGGTGGTTCAGTAAATGGTGGTTCCGCACTTGGTGTAGAACCTATGCCAGAAATTGATTTCTCTCAGTTTGGTGAAGTTGAAACAGTTGCCTTAAGTAAAATAAATAAACTAACTGGTAAGTTTTTACATCGTAACTGGGTGACTATTCCTCATATTACACAATTTGATGAAGCAGATATCACATCATTAGAAGCTTTTCGTAAGCAGTTAAATAAAGAATATGAAAGAGAAGGTGTGAAATTCACCATGTTATCTTTTATTATGAAAGCAGTAGCTGCAGGCCTTAAAAAATATCCTCGTTTTAATTCTTCATTAGAACCTAGTGGTGAAAATTTAATTTTGAAAAACTATTTCAACGTGGGAGTGGCGGTTGATACGCCAGATGGTCTGGTTGTACCAGTTATTCGCGATGTTGATAAAAAATCTTTAGTAGAAATTTCTCTGGAGTTACGTGAAATTTCAGGAAAAGCAAGAGATAAGAAGTTAAAACCATCTGACATGCAAGGTGGCAGTATGTCAATTTCTAGTCTGGGTGGCATTGGCGGTACTAAATTTACGCCCATCGTTAATGCGCCTGAAGTAGCCATTTTAGGTGTATCAAAAGCTGAAATGAAACCCGTTTGGAATGGTTCTGAGTTTGAGCCCAAACTGATGTGTCCTTTATGTTTATCGTATGACCATCGAGTTATAGATGGTGCAGATGGTGCAAGATTTATAACTTATGTGAGTGGTTTGTTAGCAGATGCACGACGTTTATTGTTGTAGATTGTTGCCGCAGAGGCACAAACAACACAGAGTAAATTTAATATAATTTGACATTCCTGAGAAAGCCCGGAATCCAGTGGTTATGAATGCATAAGATACTAGATTGCCGATTGAAACATTCGGTAATAACGAAAGAAAAAGGCTTAAAATTATGAGCACAATAGAAGTTAAAGTACCTGATATCGGCGATTTTGATTCAGTTGAAATTATTGAAGTTCTGGTTGCTGTAGGTGACCAGGTTGCTGAAGAAGATTCACTCATTACAGTTGAATCAGATAAAGCGTCTATGGAAATTCCGGCACCGGCTGCTGGCACAGTGACCTCACTAAAAGTCTCTGTTGGTGACTCAATAGCTCAGGGAAGTTTAATTCTTATGCTGGAAACCAGAGAAGATGTCACTTCATCATCTGCTCCAGTAGAAACACAGGAACAGGCGGCTCCACAGAAAGAGGATCTGAAAGAAGAACAAAAAGAAGAAGTACAAAAAACGTTAGCAACACCAGCGGCCACAAGTTTTACTGGTGATGTAGATGTTCAGGCTGAGGTGGTTGTTTTAGGTTCAGGTCCTGGTGGTTATACGGCTGCTTTTCGTGCTGCTGATTTAGGCAAGCAGGTTGTACTTATTGAAAAAGACGATGTTTTGGGTGGCGTGTGTTTGAATGTAGGTTGTATACCGTCTAAAGCATTACTGCATGTTGCAGAAGTAGTGAGTGAAGCTGAAGAATTTTCTGCTGATGATATCGGCATTAAATTTAATAAACCAAAAATAGACAATGTTAAATTACGTGCTCATAAAGATGCTGTAATTAATAAGTTAACAGGTGGTTTAAAGTCAATGGCAAAACAGCGCAAGGTTACAACTGTGCATGGTTTTGGTAAATTTACATCGGCTAACACAATTGAAGTAGAAACATCGGATGGCAGTAAAAAAACCGTTGGTTTTGAAAACTGCATTATTGCTGCGGGTTCATCAGTTACAAAATTACCCTTTGTGCCCTGGGATGACGAGCGTGTATGGGACTCTACTGATGCACTTGAATTACACAATATTCCCAAACGTTTACTGGTAGTGGGTGGCGGTATTATTGGTTTAGAAATGGCGACAGTTTATTCAGCACTAGGTGCAAAAGTAACTGTTGTTGAGTTAAGTCCAGGTTTGATTCCCGGTGCAGATCGAGATTTGATTCGTCCTTTTGAAAAATCACTTAAAAAGAAATATGAAAATATTTATACCAGTACAAAAGTGACCGAATTAATACCAGGTAAAAAAGGTATTACCTGTAAGTTTGAAGGTGCGAAGGCACCAGCTGAAGATACATTTGATAATGTACTGGTTGCAATTGGTCGTTCTCCTAATGGTAAGTTAATTGATGCTGATAAAGCGGGTGTTATTGTAAATGATCAGGGATTTATTCCTGTTGATAATCAAATGCGTACCAATGTGAATAACATTTTCGCAATTGGTGATGTTGTCGGTCAGCCAATGTTAGCTCATAAAGCAACACATGAAGCTAAAATTGCGGCTGAAGTTATTGATGGCCAGAAGCGCTACTTTGATGTACGGACTATTCCTTCAGTCGCATATACATCTCCAGAAGTTGCCTGGTGTGGGCAGACTGAAGATGAACTCAAGGCAGAAGGTGTTGAGTATATTAAAGGCGCATTCCCATGGGCAGCAAGTGGCCGAGCATTATCTGTCGGCGCTACAAATGGTGTTACCAAGGTTTTATATGATAAGAAAACACATCGTATAATAGGCGCAGGTATCCTCGGTAGAAATGCAGGTGAGTTAATAGCAGAAGCCGCACTAGCCATAGAAATGGGTGCTGAGATGGATGATATAGCTATGACAATACACCCTCATCCTACACTATCAGAAACACTAAACTTTGCGACTGAAGTTGCTGAAGGTACCTGTACCGATATTTATATGCCAAAGAAAAAATAATTTAGCTTTTTACAGGAGTTAATACCAGGTTAACTTCTGTAAACGTTATTATGTTTTGTTATTTAACTCTTCTTTTATTAAGCAAATAAACTTTGTTCCAGATCTAATAATTTTCTTTTAGTGGGTAAACCACCCGCATAACCACCTAATGTTCCATTACTGCCAATCACTCTATGGCACGGAATAATAATAGACATAACATTGGCGCCATTGGCATTGGCAACGGCTCTTACAGCCTGAGGTTTTGATATGTTAGTTGCAAGTTCAAGATAACTTGTGGTTTTTCCGTAGTTTATCTTTATTAAATTATTCCATACCTTTTTTTGAAATTCAGTACCGATTAATTTGAGAGGTATATCAAAATTTCTACGTTCATTATTAAAATAATCATTTAATTGTTGACGCGTTAAGTCGAGTACATCGGATGCTTTCTCTATGTAACTTGCATTAAGACAAGACTGTATTCGTTTATCAATTCTGTCGCGCATTTTTCGATAACGCCAGTCAGCCATAATTAAATGGTTGTCATGTGAGCCTAATATGAGTTCACCATATGCGGTTTTAAAATATTGAATGTTAATCGGGTCCATAACTACACTCCTTATTTAATGGATTAAAAATAATATGCAATATCGAGTTGAACAAAATCATCCTCTTCAATACCTTTTAATCGACTCAAGCGATGTATATTATTAAAACCTCGAATTTCAAGCGTAGCCGTCCAGCTTTCAGCAAATCGTGTACTGGCTTCAAGGCTAATTAAACGTTCCTGATTATCCAGGTCATAAATAACCCCGAACAGCGCCTCGCTAGAGTCTGCATCATTCATGGCTAATCGTAAACCCATCATGATATCATTTTGAAATATAGCAGTTGCCTCTTCACCTCGATTATCATAGAGATACTCTGAAACGAGACCGATATCAGCATCTGATTCAAATACGCCGACAAAAGTGTACTCAAATCCACCTGTCATAGCAAAAAACTGTTCATCGAACAGTTGATCATTACTATCGTTATTTTGCCAGTCACGCGCGATTGCTTCAAACTTCCATAACCATTCTTCAGTGGTTAATTGCGCATCGATGCTCGCCTGTTGCATTTGTGGGTAATATAACGAAAGTGAGTTAGTGTTGTTAGTTGGTCGTCGAAACAAAGGTTCACGGCTAGTGCCATTAAAGTAAGCGAGGCCAATTTCTAAATCACCAAAATATCGAAACCAGCGCATTGCATAATCAATATTCTGTTCATTATCAGTTGACTCATAGTCAACCTGATCGGTATCTACAGCGGGAGAACTCCTGGGGCGACCGTCTACATCCTGAAATGTACGCTCCCTGAAATAGGGGAGTATAAAAACATCAACCGTACCCCAGTCTCTTTCAAAGCTGGCTTTTATCATCGGTTGGCCTAACTTGTCTTCACCATCAGTATTCTCAACATTATCGGTTTGGTTAATAACATCAACAAGATGTTGTGACTCCGTAACTCCCCAGTAAACTTTACTAATACCTAAACGCAGTTCCCAGCTGTCAAATACCTGTTGATACTGGAGCTCTCGTATGTCCCCATGTGTGCGTTCATCATCATATTGATCAATGCGTACAAAGGGGGTGAAAGTAATGCTTTTATTGTCACTATCAAGGTCATTGTAATATTCAATTTCTGAAGATATGGATAGATAGTTATTATGCTGCTGAGGGTTTTGTGGAAGAGGGTCATGCAAAAAATATCTATCTTGTAATGTGATATCACCTGACCAGTCTGCCATGCTCTGAAAAGATGTTAGCGCTAAAGTTGTAACGGTTAATATTGCTTTTAGTTTAATTTTCATTCGAGAGGCTCAAATCTTTCCAGGTGTTTTATTTCATCAGTAATTTCAGGCGACTGATGCGCAAACCCCATAAGTTTCTGAAGTTCAGGGGTAGTTACATTTTCGCCTTTTCTGCGAATTAAAGTTTGCACTAGTGCACTGCATACCAGTTTGTCGTTACTAAACATTTTATGCTCTACCCAGGTCCATTTATCATCCCAGTATATTATTTGACTATGCAATTCATAAGCCTGAAATAGTTTCAATGGTCGTTTGAAGCGGGTATGTATAGATCCGACAACACCGTACCACTTTTTTTTATAAACCATTTGTAGCAAACCGGTTCTCAACATGATATCAATACGACCTAAATCCATAATGCTATTAAAGCGACCATTGTTCATGTGCATATTGATATCAAGATCATTTGGTAAAACATGAAACTTTAAGATGGATTTATCCATTAGGCCCAGCGGAGATTTCCAGCGGTATTGAATGAATAAAATTAACATTCTCAGGTACAGGTTCATAATATAAATGTCGTTAGTCGTAGTGGTAGCTCTACCAGGTATTGCCAATGCCTGATATATATCGGGGTTTCAGGCCCATATCAACATCCATATTCAGTGACCCTGCTATTAACAGTGATTTGCGAGTCACTGGATATGGGGTTATCGTTATTTAGCTCTCTTTAAACTATTACGGTTAAAATCTTTTTCTGTTAAACCCGTTTTAAACTGGTAGTCGTCCCAGCTTAGGGTTGTTGACTTACCCGTTTGGTGATTAGTCATATACATTTCGTCAGCGCGCCAGAACTTATTAAGGTATTGTTGATAACCCGTATAAGTCAGTGTTTTTAGTAATACATTTTTACGGTCATAGAAATCAATTTTTTCTGCTCTATACTCCTGCTTATTGACCCAGGCAACCTGCCGTGTGTAACCCGAGTGTTTGTAAGCGGGGTAACGCTCAACAACAAAACAATCTATGCCATTTAGTATTTCGTCATTAATGTACTTGTATGTATATTTTGCTACCTCCTGAGAAGAAATATCTTCATAGGCAAACTCGCTGCCCATAAACGGGCCGGATTTGTTTTTAGAACTGATACGTTTAACTCTTTTAAGAGCAGGTAAATATAACCATTGTTCGTCTGGCTTAAGTGCATGAGAATAGGTTAGTGATGCGGTGCCTTTAATATCTTTTGGTGTATTAAATATTGATAAACCCAGATCGCCGTCTCCAATAACTTCTAAAGTTTTAACGTGTACTTCACGGCTGTTTGTCTGGCCCTGTTTGTTTTTTAGAATCATTTTCATATTTGCAGTTGAGTCAACAAAACCCGTTTCGCGCTTATCTGCTTCTTTGGCTATTTAAAGACCTTTTGCCGCATCATCTGCATAGGCTGCAGTAATGCAGCTTAAAAGTAAAAATGTGCTGGTTACAGTTTTTGTTAATTGAATTATCGTCATGATTTTTCCTTAAGCTTTTTTATCGTTTTTGTCAGAGTCAAGCGCCATTAATAGAGGCGGTAATAACAGGAAGTCCAGAAATAAAGCAACCGCAATAATAATACTGGTCATTAATCCCATGCCTGAATTTAGTTCGAAATTTGACTGTGCGAGAATCATAAAACCTGATATTAAGACCGCAGAGGTAACCCAAAGGGCAACACCTACATTTTTAAATGCATAACGTACGGCATCCTGACTATCGAAGCCTTTTTCTTTTCTGGCACGAATGTATTTGCTCATGAAATGAATCGTATCGTCAACAACTATACCTAAAGTCATAGCGGTAACGATAGATAGAGAAAGCCCAACTTCACCCACAGCCAGGCCCCAGATGCCAAATGATACACCCGCCGGGAACAGGTTCGGTATCAGACTGATTAAACCGTATTTAACTGATCTAAGAGCAATAATTAATACCAGTGAAATTAATACTAATGCAATTGTAGTACCGGTTAACATACTGATGATATTACGTTTGCCTATATGTGCAAACATAATGGATGGGCTAGCACCTGCGGTTGTAATTTCAGGTGTATTAACTTTCATCCACTCAGTAGCCCTGTCTTCTAGTGCCAGTAACTCATTAGATGAAATTGTCTTCAGAATCACATTAACTTTAGTCGCCTGTTTTGCAACATCAATCTGGTTGTTTAAATCCAGGCCATAGGGGAGGGACATTTCATAAAGTAAAAGATACTGGGCAGCAAGCTCCTTGTTGTCAGGTAATTTATAAAATGCCTCATCATCACTGTGCATGTTTTTATTTAGGCGTTTGAATGTATCTGTGATTGTGCTTACATGCAGAACCTCATCCTGTGTTTCATACCAGTTTGAGAATTTTTCCACCTGGGCTAAAAATGCTGGTCTGCTGACACCTTCTTTTTCACCGCTGTTTAATGAATAAGCAATGGTATAAGTGCCGGTAAGATTTTCTGTTGTGAAATCTGTATCCCGTCTGAACTCAATAGATTCATCGAAATATTTTACAAAAACATCATTTAAGTCATTCTTAGGAATCATTGCAAGAAATATAAGTACGCTCACACTCAGTGATGTTAATAATATAAGGCGTTTTTCTACTACAAAATTGCCCAGTTTATCCATCACGCCTGTTCCTGCAATAAAGTGTTTAGCGTGTATAGGTAAAATGAACATAATGGCAGGTAAAAATGTAACAGTTAATACAAAGGCACCAAATACACCAAAGGTCGACATATTACCAAGGTCGCCAAATGGTGGTGCATCACTTGAGTTAAGACTTAAAAAACCCAGTGCAGTTGTAATAGTAGTTAAAAATATAGGCATGAAGTTAACACGCATACTTTCTACAATGGCATCATGTTTGCTCATGCCCCTGTGTATTTCCTGCAACATCGTGACAAGTAAATGAACTGCACCTGCTATCGCTATTGTTAAAATAATAATAGGAGCAGAGGCTGAAGGCGGGGTTAGTTTAATACCGAAGTGTCCACCAGCACCCATGCCAATAATAATTGAGCAGAGCACCAGAATTATGGTTGCTGCTGTGCCACTGAAACCTTTAAGTAGTAATAAAAGAACAATGGCAATTATACCGAAGGCCATGGGAATTAATGTTTGTCCATCTGCCTGGCTGGCTTCTGGAAAAGCATTGTTCATCATCACCATACCGGATAAACGGAAATCTATTTCGGGATACTTCTCTTTTGCCTCTGCCAGAATTTTACGAGCATAAGCAACGGTCTCGGGGTTTTCCTTCATCTGATCTTTGCCGGGTAACTGCACTGTTACATTAATACCGGTATGTGCTGAATTTAGAGATATAAGCCTTGCCGCCAGGGCTGGTTCGTTTAGAGCAACCTTTTTAGCATAGCTTAGACTTTCTTCATTCATCGATTCTGGATCCAGTATCAGGTCATCAACAATTAAGTCATCTTCTTCAGCATATGTATGTTGAAAATTAGTAATTGAATCAACACGAATAGAATGGGGTATTTGCCAGGCTTCTTTTGTCATCGATTGAATGGCTGTTAAGTTTTCAGGTGTGAATACATTGCCATTTTTAGGTGAGATAACAAACATAACATTGTCATCTTTAGTGTAAGTATCTTGCAGGTTTTCAAATGCTTTTAACTGCGGATTATCTTTACTAAAAAATACACGATAATCATTTGAGAAAGGCATCAGGTTAGGTGCGCCGCTACCGATCACACCTACCATAACGAGTGATAAAATTATTACGAGGTAACGCCACTTTAAAATCCATTCAGTGTATCTAACAAGCATCGGGAATCTCCATATTTTGGGTTATTTTGGGGAGTTTAGTTGTTTCATTTCTTCCGGGAATAAATCTTTACAGAGTTTTTCTCGTAGAGCATAAATATCAAAAGTAGTACTGAGAGGTCGCCATTGATAACTGTCTAATAACTTGTGGCTATTTACCCAGGCCATCTCCAGCGGTTGCTGCATGCCAAGTTTTTTAAAGGGAATGCCTGACATATGGAGTAGATTTGAGCCGTATCCCATGCTCCACAAACCAAGCACGATGCTGTCCGGGATAAAAGGCTGATCTTGAGGAATATCGCCATTGTTCATCGCATCGCGAACTATTTCTAATACAATGCCGGTTATTTTTTGTTCAATTTGTAAAAGTTCTAACTGTTTTTCTTCAGAGATTTTATCTCTAACATCGGCTGATTTAATCAGCTGCATATTCTGCATTTCAACTGGATGTAACTGCGCATATAAACTTTGCGCAATTCCTACAGCAGCAATACGCTCCCTATGGCTTCCATTGTAATCACGGGCTCTACCAAAGAGTTCGGTTAAATTATCCATACAGCGGCAGCTGATACCGCTGATAATTTCTTCTTTACTGGAGAAATGGTTATAAACTGTGCCCTTGGAGTATTCTATTTCAGCTGCCACGCGGTCCATTGTCAGTCCCTGTGTGCCTTGCTGGTTTAAAATTTGTTGTGCAGTATCGAGAATTAACTGTTCTCGATCAAATAACTCACGTTGTTTGCGGGTCATGTTTTCATTTGCTTTTGATAAAATCATGGGCATAGAATATGACGAAGCGTCAAAAATTGTCAACAAGTTTGTTAGTTAGACGATTGTATTATAATTTCATTTTCCATTAAAACCCCTTATCTAAATCATGATAGAATCTCTATGTTAATGTTTTTAAAAAGAAAATTTATGGATTATAGTTTTAATGAACTGGCCTATTCTTATGGTTGCCCTAATACAAAAGGTCGATTAAAAGCCCAAAATACAGATTTTTGTGTCGATGAAATTATGCCAATTGAAACATCTGGCGAGGGTGAGCATCTCTGGTTATTGATTGAAAAAGACGGTTCAAATACGGATTGGGTGGCTCAGCAACTCGCGAAATACTGTGGACTTAAATCAATGGCAGTGAGTTATGCGGGCATGAAAGATCGTCACGCTGTTACTACCCAGTGGTTTAGTCTGCATTTGCCTGGAATGGATAATCCTGATTTTTCAGAATTAGCTGATGGTGAATTTAAAATATTAAAAATGTGTCGACATAATAGAAAACTCAAGCGGGGAGCTTTATCAGGTAATCGTTTTAAAATACGCATTACTGAACTCAGTGGTGATATCCAATCACTTGAGGAAAAACTTCGTTTAATTGAAAAGCAGGGGGTACCCAATTATTTCGGCAAACAACGATTTGGTCGGGATATGGGGAATATCTACAAAGCTGAAAAGTTATTTAACAGGGAATTAAAAAAAGTAAAAAAACAGCAGCGCGGTTTGTACTTGTCGGCTGCCCGTTCCTGGATCTTTAATCAAATCTTATCAAAACGCATACAACTGAATAACTGGTTAACGCCTATGTTGGGTGAAGTTTTTATGTTGAATGGTAAGTCAGCATGTTTTACCAATGAGGGTGAGAGCCAGCAAAGTGCTGATACGCTTAATCAGCGTTTATCGAATATGGAAATAAATCTCACATCATGTTTATGGGGCGAGGGTGAGAGCATGGCAACTGGCGATGTTCTGAAACTGGAAACATCTATTGCCTCAGAGTTTAAAGTATTAACAGATGGCCTTGAATCAGCTCGAATGAAACAGGAGCGTCGAGCTTTAAGATTGGTGCCAGAAAATTTGAGCTGGCGTGTTATGGATGATGTTTTAGAGCTGGAATTTGATCTACCAACGGGAACTTATGCAACCATGTTAATTCGTGAATGTGTTGATATTATTGATTAAATAGAAAATGCGATAGGTTGTTTAATTTAATATAAATATGGCACTTCTCTGTGATTTTTATCCATCGATGGAAAATATTTTGGCTAGCTCCAGAAGGAATAAAAATCATAACCAATAAAAACTTTTTTTTAAAATGAAGATCAATCTGTCATGCAATTCTGAGTTCAACTCGTTCCCATGCTCCTGC
>JAPHRB010000108.1 GCA_026197015.1 Gammaproteobacteria bacterium
AAGAACGGAGTATTCAATCAGTAGATGAACTTCTAAAATACAAAGATACTGACACTGTGACATGGGTGATTATTGAGGGTTTAACAAACGTCGAGGTAGTCGAGCACATTGGTGAAATATTTGGCATACATCAGCTTGTACTCGAAGATATTTTGAATACTCACCAGAGGCCTAAATTTGAGGAATATGATGATCATTTATACATTGTACTCAAATGTTTGTTATCAGAAGGTGAAAATTTCAGTGTTAGTTACGAACAAATAAGCCTTTTAGTCATTAAAAATATTGTTTTCCTGTTCAAAGAAAAAAAGGATGATATTTTTAAACCGATTCAGCAACGAATTAGGTCGAGCAAAGGTCGCTTAAGAAGTCTGGGGGCGGATTATCTTACATATGCGATTCTGGATACTATTGTTGACCAAAATTTTATCCTAATAGACTCTCTGGATGAGGCTATTACTTCGCTTGAAGATAGTTTATTAACCTCTGAGCCTACGCGAGATACGCTTAATAAAATTCAAAGGCTTAAAAGGGAAATAATTAGCATCAGAAGACATGTTTCACCAATAAGAGAATTGTTGGCTGGAATGCTTCGTAGTGAGTCTGTATTGATTAATGAAAAAACTCACATATACCTAAGAGACGTATCTGATCATGCAATACGTGTAATAGAATCAATTGAATCA
Source organism: Gammaproteobacteria bacterium (assembly GCA_026197015.1). GTDB lineage: Bacteria > Pseudomonadota > Gammaproteobacteria > SZUA-229 > SZUA-229 > SZUA-229. The sequence continues at coordinate 687 of JAPHRB010000108.1, forward strand.
TACAGAGATATATTGACTAGCTTATTAGAAATTTACATATCTAGCGTAAGCAATAAAATGAATGAAGTAATGAAGGTGTTAACTGTGTTTGCTTCAATTTTTATTCCATTGACTTTTCTTACGGGGATATTCGGAATGAACTTTGAATATATGCCTGAGTTGAAATGGAAATGGGCATATCCAGTTCTTTGGGCCGTATTTATTACGATTCCCGTTGTGCTGTTTATCTATTTCAAAAGAAAGAAATGGATATAAGGTGTAATTTGGATATTATGAAAACAAAATGCCCCATAGGTCACAAATTACACCACGGAGAAAAAAGCGACTTATACTATTTGATCTGCGCAGTAACAGAGTAGGGTTTTGATTATATATGACTATTTCTCAGGTTTTCCTTTGGTTTCATCTGCAGGTGTATTTTCTTTCCACCATTCAGCAATAATTTCTCCTACAGCCGGGTTGACCAGATAACCATAAGAGCGGTGACAGTTGAGGCCTTTATCATCACGATAAAAATTATAGATACCTTCACAATGATCTTCGATGGAGTCAATTAATTCGTACTTCAGCATATCTGAAAAATCATTATTAATGCATCTGTCAACGGCTGTGATATCGCCGACAGATGAAAGGTTAATCCAGCGATGGATATTATCTGGAAATTTTTTTTCCTTTTTAAACTGTCTTCCCTGCAGTTTGTTTTGTACAAATTTAAGCCCAAGGGGACTCCCCAGGCTGAAAAAGTCTACTTTACCCAGATGTGTTTCATTATGTGAAAGCTCCCACAGAGTGTCATAGGTAATAACTGAGCCAAGACTATGACCGATGATTAATACGGGCTCATTTTTATTGAGTATAGGGCGTAATATATTCTTCAGCATGCCACGTATTTGGTAACCGATATTATGCCTGTTCTCAAAATAATGGTTAGTTTCTTCAATGGTTTTTCTTGTCGCTTCTGGTAACAGGCGAATCAACCATGGAAGATGATCGGCCAGGTTATATAAAAATCGGCTAAAATTAATCGACCATGATGAAGCTTCATGCATGTCTTCTTGTGTTGGTCCGTGTTTGTTAAGTAATGCGTCTATCCACGGAAGCTCCTGAGCCGTGTCACGACTTTCCTGATAAAAAGCATAGTTCCACGCAATCAGGTGAAAGTTCTCTTTGTGTTGTTCAATATTAATGGCTATATCAGGCTCAGCCCTGCGTACACCTTCTAGTAGTGTGCGCCATAACATATCCCTGTGTTGTTCGGCAGCGGGTTTGGGGTTTTTACCCGGTACAAAAATAATATGTTTTTTATTCATTGCTATCTAATATAATGTATTTGTAATGTCTCATTCAATCAGGTTTTTTCTCAGGATATTATGTGATGAATAAAAAAAATAAAGTTGCGATTCTTGGTTATGGTGAAATGGGTCACGCACTGGAGCATTTGTTACGTGTAGATCATGATATCTCGATCTGGGACAAATTTCCTCTGGCAGGTTTCGAATCAACTGTGTTAGAGGATATCATTCCACAGGCGGATTTTATACTCTTCTGTTTGCCGGTTAATCCTCATAGAGAAATCGTTATGCAAATTAAGCCATTATTAAAACACGAGAGTACCTGTTTAAGTATAGCTAAGGGGCTGGATGAGCAGGGTCAAACGGCTGCACAGATATTTGAGTCGTGTCTGCAGAACACACATCGTTATGGTTTGTTATATGGGCCGATGATTTCAGAAGAAATACGTGCAGGTCGTTATGCCTTTGCACAGTTTGGTTGTCAGTACAGAGACTCGTTTGAGATGGCCAACCAGCTTTTCAGAAATACACAACTGCACATTGAGTACACGTCTGATATTAGTGGTATAAGCTGGTCAGTTATTCTGAAAAATGTCTACGCAATTCTTTTTGGTGTGTCTGATGAACTGAAACTTGGTGATAATATGCGTGGTTTTCTTACCGTCGAAGCGCTTCGAGAACTGGATAAGATTGTACGAAATATGGGGGGTGAAGCAGGCAGCCCCTATCACCTGGCTGGTCTGGGTGACCTGATTACCACCGCTACCAGTGAGAGTTCGCATCATCATAGTCTTGGTAGGCAGCTCGCCAGGGGTGATAGAAGTCATGTTACAGGTGAAGGTGTACACACTCTCGAAATGGTCGCACAACACAAACTTTTTAAAAAAGAAAATTACCCATTATTTTCACTGGTTCATGATATTGTTGAAAAGCCAGTTGATATTGAGGCTGAGTTAATTAATTATATTAATAATCAATAGTCGCGAAAATTAAACATTTCAGGAGTGGTGATAATTGAAAATAATTACTTTCATCGTTTACAGTAAATAGCTTTGTCGGGAGTGATCTAAAGAGCTATATACAGTCATATATAAAACATTATTTGGCTTGCCTTCTACCTCGAAAAAAGTAGGGCAATGACAATCTTTTTATAGACCAGGGGGTATTTACTGTTTATTTATTTTCCAGCCAATAGCTTTTCCGCTAGCATCTAATGAGCTATAAACAGCTATATTCAATGTGTTATCTGGTGCGCCTTCATCAGGCCATGCATACCCGGTATGAGTGCCTTTTAAGTTTGAGCCGCAGTTGTTATTAAATGTAATGCTGACAGCGAGTTCGCGCTTGCTTGCATCAATAGGTGAAAGTGTGCCTTCTCCTTCACATAACCCAGATTTTGTTGCGGTGAAAATACCACCAGTTCTTATATCAAATGACCAGTTATCAAATGAATGATATGTGTCGTCCCAGACTCCAGTCAAAAGATCAAAATCGACAGGTGAATTGTAATGCGCACTAGATGGAAGGCTAACTTGTTCTCCTGCATCTCGCTTAACGTTGTAATAGTTTAATACAAAATAATTATTTAATTGCTTTGCAGTAGAAGATGTCATTTCCGTTAAATAAGCAAAACTTTTGAAATAATATGCTTTTCCTGTATCGGACTTAACAATATATAAATCGGAGTTGCTGGTTAGGATAATTAAATCTTCCTGGCTTGTAATAAGTCCAGTAGATGGCTGATATGTGGTCTTGTTACCCGAAGGTGAAGTGTATGTTTGTACACTAGAGTCAGACCAGATTCCCTTATATTGAGATAGATCTAAAGTGCTGTTGTCACTAGGGAAACTGCTTGTACTGCTGTCTGAGCCACCGCCACCGCAGGCTGTTGTAATTAAAGGTAAACTGGCTAGCAGGCTGCTGATTTTTCTCATAACGCTTATTTCACACAAAAATACACCGGTTCAATATACATTACATAACGATATTGTGAATGTGAGTTAATTCACAGCTGTGAAAGTTTATACGGTTATGGAACATCAAACTCGGGGATGGAGCGCTGCCCATTTTCAATGGACATGGGGTGCTTTATCCCGTGATTGATGCCATCAAGAGTTGTACGGAGTCGATGTCTTGCACTGTCGGCTTTTGGTGGTATGGGTTAAGGGGACGGAGCGCAAAAAACGCGGTCCATCCCCGATGGATAAGATCTTTAACCGTTTACTAAGTGGCTTTAAAAGGTGAGGCGCTGATGAGGTCTTTGCCGTAACTCTCTAAAGCAGCTGATTCTCTTTGCAGGTGTTGTACTAATATACGGTTAAATTCCGGATGAGCAATCCAGTGAGCTGACCAGGTTTTTACAGGTAGAAAACCGCGAGAAATTTTATGTTCACCCTGTGCACCCGGCTCAAAGGTCTGCAGGTCATGTTTTATGCAATATTCTATGCCTGTGTAATAACACACTTCAAAATGTAAACTATCGTAGTTTTCATTACAGCCCCAGTGTCGACCGTATAGGGTGTTCTTACCTAAAATACAGATAGCACCCGCGACTATTTCAGTTTTATTATATGCAAAAATAACTAATAATTTATCAGCAATAGATTTAAAAAAGTTAAGACTGAGCGTGGGTGAGCCAGATTTTTTCATGAATGTTATCTGGTAAAAATAATAAATTTTATCCCATTGTTCATCACTTAACTCTGTACCATTGAATGTTTTTATATCAATGCCCTGATCACGAACTTTGCGTCTTTCCTGTTTAATGTTCTTTCGTTTTTTTGGTTTTAACTCGTTTAGAAAATCATCAAAATTTTCATAATTATTATTTTTCCAGTGAAACTGGTAATCAAATCTTTGTAATTCTGTGTGTTGTTTAAGTAGCTCAAAATCGTCTTTTAAATTAAACAGCCAGTGCGCGCCGGAATAGTTGTTTTTTTCAGAAAAGTCTATGGCAAATTTAATCAGTGTTTTTTTTATTTCACTATCATTGTTTTTAGCAAGAATTCTTGGCCCCTGACAGGGTGAGTAGGGTATAGAAATAACTAACTTGGGATAATAATTAATTCCAGCTCGTTGATATGCATCAGCCCATGCCCAGTCAAAAACAAATTCCCCATATGAATTATGTTTTTCATACGCGGGCATAGCACCAATTAGTTCATTATCACTTGAGTGGATTAAAAAATATTTTGCAAACCAGCCAAATTTATCCAGACATTGACCTGTTTCAAAGGCGATTAAAAATTCATGCTGAATGAAGGGGTTGGCATTATCTGTGAGAGCATTCCATTGTTCTGCCGGAATATCTTTCAGTGATTCACATACGCTAAGTTGCATGGGGGGAGGTGCCGCCTGTTTAACCCCCTGCAATAAAAATTTTATTGCAGGGGGGGAGCAATAAGTTTATTAAGCTTCCTGTTCGTCCAGATATTTTTCTGCATCTAATGCGGCCATGCAACCAGCACCTGCTGAGGTTACAGCCTGTTTGTAAATCTGGTCTGCGACATCACCTGCTGCAAAAATACCCGGGATAGAGGTCGCTGTTGCGTTGCCTTTAGTACCGGCGTTGACTGTAAGATAACCGTTATCCATTTCTAACTGGCCTTCAAAAATACTGGTATTGGGCTTGTGTCCAATAGCTATAAATACACCGGCTAAATCAATTTCTTTTGTGCTGTCATCTTTTGTGCTTTTTATGCGAATACCCGTGACACCGCTATCATCACCTAAAACTTCATCAAGTGTACTGTCCCAGGCAATGGTTACGTTGCCATTTTCAGCGCGATCTTTGAGGCGATCAGCAAGAATTTTTTCAGAACGGAACTGGTCACGTCTATGAACAATGGTTACATGGTCGGCAATGTTTGCTAAATACAAAGCTTCTTCAACTGCCGTATTTCCACCACCAATTACCGCTACATTCTGTCCACGATAGAAAAAACCATCACAGGTAGCACATGCGGAAACACCTTTGCCTTTAAAGGCTTCTTCAGACTCCATGCCCAGATACATAGCACTGGCGCCGGTTGCAATAATTAAAGCATCACAGGTATATTCATGAGAGTCACCACTTAACTTAAACGGTCGAGTTTTTAAATCAGCAGTGTGGATATGATCGAAAATAATTTCTGTACCGAATCTTTCAGCATGCGCTTTCATGCGCTCCATTAACTCAGGACCCTGTACGCCTTCATTATCACCGGGCCAGTTATCTACATCTGTGGTGGTCGTTAATTGACCACCCATCTCCATACCGGTAACGATAACCGGGTTAAGGTTAGCACGTGCAGCATAAACAGCGGCTGAGTAGCCCGCAGGGCCAGAGCCCAAAATCAGTAGTTTGCAATGCTTCTTGTCACTCATGAACTTCTCCGGAAATAACGGGTTGTTTAATATTAGGCGCTATTCTAGCAAATCTTTCTTAAGGAATCTTTAAGCAAAAAAAATTCTCTTAAGACTTACGACTATAATCTACATATTGAAGACAGGAATAACTTATGAAAATTGGAGTACCTAAAGAAAGAAAAGTTCTCGAAGGTCGAGTTGCGTTAATTCCCGAAGCCTGTGCAGCGTTAATCCGCCAGGGTAATGAGGTTTTTATAGAGTCTGGCGCGGGTGAATTAAGTGGTTATAAAGATGAGCAATACAGTGCTCATGGTGTGGTTATTAAACAAACTGCCGCTGAATTATACAGCGAGGCCTGTTTAATCGTGAAAGTAAAAGAGCCGGTTGATGATGATTTGCAGTATTTGCGCAAAGACCATATTTTGTTCTGTTATTTACATCTGGCAGCCAATCTTACATTAACTCATCGCTTATGTGATATTGGTTTAACGGCTATTGCGTTTGAAACCGTGACCGATGAAGCTGGGCGTTTGCCCTTGTTAAAACCTATGAGTGAGATTGCGGGCGTGTTGTCGGTTCAAATTGGTACACATCTCCTGCACCAGTCACAGGGAGGCAAAGGTTTAATGTTAGGTGGGCTTGTTACAACCGAGCCGGGGCATGTTGTGGTGCTGGGGGCTGGTGTTGCGGGAAGTGCCGCTGCCCGTCAGGCGGCTGCAATAGGTGCCAGAGTGACCCTGATTGATCGAGATGAATCACGTTTTGAAGCTTTAAGTCAGTTATACCCCAATATAAAGGGTGAGCTCTCATCAGAAATTAGCATTGCACAGTCTGTAAATGAGGCGGATTTACTTATTGGTGCGGTTTTGCTACCGGGGTTGCACGCGCCGAGACTGGTGTCAGAGTCGCAGGTGAAATGTATGAAGCCGGGCAGTGTGGTAATTGATATTTCGGTAGATCAGGGCGGCTGCATTGAAACAATCAGACCGACAAATTATAGCGAGCCGACTTATCTCAAACATGGGGTTCTTCATTTCGGGGTGACGAATATGCCGGGAACGGTGCCCATAACCGCCTCACAGGCTTTATCAGCGGCCATTCTGCCTTATGTGCAGCGTTTATGTGAAAGTCGCTGGCAAAGTGATAAAAACCTGCAAAATGGTATAAATGTGCGTGATGGTGAGATTGATAACCCGTTGATTGAGCAGGCTTTAAAACAATAAAACCTAGGATGGAGTTAAGCTGGTATAATTCTGATATTATAAAAATAACCATTTTAATCAAGTAATTGCATCGTTAGCACAAGGGTTCAAACATTGGCACAGGCGCGCCGTAAAAAAGATGATAAACAGAAATCAGGCCTCACTATCCACATTAGTCGTGGTTTGCGTGAAGCGGCCTTATTTATACTGCTGGCAATTTCATTATTTATACTCACAGCATTAATTACCCACAATATTCAGGACCCGGGCTGGTCCTATACTGGTCCGTCAACCAGTATAAGTAATATGGCGGGGATTGTTGGTGCCTGGTTTTCTGATGTTCTGTATATGCTGTTTGGTTACCTGAGTTATCTGTTCCCGATCATGATTGCCTACAGTGGCTGGCTGGTGTTACGTGAACGCACCGATGAGGGAGATATTAATTTTCATGTGCTGGGCATTCGCTGGTTAGGGTTTTTTATGACGCTGGCTACAGGTTGTGCATTAACCAGTTTACATTTTGTTATACCTGTAGACACATTACCATTAGACGGTGGCGGTATTCTTGGGCGCTGGATCGGTGATGCGATGGCATCTGCTCTAGGAGTGCTGGGTTCAACACTTTTATTACTGGCGGTGTTTTTAGCCGGTATAACCGTTTTCACCGGCTTATCCTGGTTAAGTTTGATGGACGCCATCGGTGATAAATTATTAAGCACTTATGAATGGCTACAATTAAAAATTGCCGAGTACAGAGAGCTACGTGAAGAGAAAAAAGAAGGTGAAATTGCCAGAGAAACTCGTGAAAAAGTTGTTAAAGCTGAGACCAAAAAGAAAGAAGCGCGTAAAAATCCGGTTCGTATAGAGCCTGTTATTAACAAAGTTGAAGTTAGTGAAAGGCATTCCAGGGAAAGTCAGATTTCATTATTTGATGATGCCTCAGGTGGTGATACTGAATTACCTCCATTACGTTTGCTTGATGAAGCAATACGTTCGGGTAAAGGTTTATCAACCGAGTCACTTGAAGCCCTGTCCAGATTAGTTGAGATTAAACTTAAAGATTTTAATATCGAAGTAGAAGTGGTTGCAGTACACCCCGGGCCAGTTATCACGCGTTTTGAAATGCAACCGGCACCCGGTATTAAAGCCAGTAAAATTACCGCACTTTCTAAAGATCTTGCGCGTTCACTGTCTGTGCAATCAGTTAGAGTTGTCGAAGTTATTCCAGGTAAAACCTATGTTGGTCTGGAAATTCCAAATGAACATAAGGAAATCGTTTCATTAAGTGAAATCTTAATGTCTAAAGCTTACGATAAAACCAGTTCGCCCTTGACCGTGGCATTGGGCAAAGATATTTCCGGACAACCGATGGTGGCTGATCTGGGTAAAATGCCGCACTTATTAGTTGCCGGCACCACAGGTTCAGGTAAATCTGTGGGTATCAATACCATGTTAATCAGCCTGTTATATAAAAGTACCCCTGAAGATGTGCGGCTGATTTTAATTGACCCTAAAATGTTAGAGCTAAATGTATATGATGATATACCTCATCTTCTAACACCGGTTGTAACGGATATGAGCGAAGCGGCCAATGCTTTACGTTGGGCGGTTGGTGAAATGGAAAACCGTTATAAATTAATGGCGGCCCTTGGGGTAAGAAATATTACCGGTTACAACCGTAAAGTTAGTGAGGCAATTGAAGCTGGCGAGCCGATTAAAGATCCACTATTTGTTAAGGATGAATTTTTAGGTGGCGATGACAGAGCGCAGGATTTAAAAGCATTACCTTTTATAGTTATTGTCGTTGATGAATTTGCTGATCTTATTATGGTTGTGGGCAAACCAATAGAACAGTTAATTGCACGTCTGGCACAAAAAGCGCGAGCATCAGGCATTCATTTGATTCTGGCAACTCAGCGACCTTCAGTAGATGTTATTACGGGTTTAATTAAATCTAATATCCCGAGCAGAATTGCATTTCAGGTTTCTTCAAAAGTTGATTCCAGAACCATACTGGACCAGATGGGGGCAGAGCAATTACTTGGTCATGGTGATATGTTGTTTATGAATGCGGGCAGTAGTATTCCTGAGCGTGTTCACGGGGCTTTTGTTGATGACCATGAGGTGCATGCTGTATGTGAGCACGTACGACAGCAGGCTAAACCAAATTACATTGAAAACCTGATTGCGGATAATAGTGACATAATAAAACTTCCCGGTGAAGGTCCTTCACAGGCAGAATCTGATGCGGAAAGTGATGTTCTCTATGATGAGGCCGTGCAAATAGTAACAGAGTCTGGCAAAGCATCTATTTCATATGTGCAGCGCCGATTAAAAATTGGTTATAACCGTGCAGCACGTATGGTAGAGCAGATGGAAGCATCGGGGGTTGTTACTGCGATGCAGTCAAATGGGCAGCGCCAGGTTTTAGCGCCACCGCCACCTGAACTTTAAGTATAAAATTCAATCAAATAAAAAAGTCATATTAGGTTTATTTAAGAATGCTAAAGAAAATATTTTCAATAACACTATTGTTATGCAGCTTTAATATAAATGCAGAACCTATATCTTCACAGGTAAAACTGGAGAAGTTTCTCGATAATACCAACAGCTTCTCGGCGCGTTTTCAACAAAAACTGGTTGATAAATATGGTTATTTGCTACAGCAATCTGCGGGTAGTTTAAATATGCAGCGTCCGGGTAAATTTAGATGGGACTATATATTACCTTATCCGCAAAATATTATTTCTAATGGTAAAAAAATATGGATGTATGATTCAGAATTAGAACAAGTTAATGTGCGTCCATACGACCAGGTTCTGGCTTCATCACCTGTTAATCTTCTAGACAATAATCAGAAACTTGATATTGAATTTAAAGTCGCAGATATGCCCAAAAAAGATGGGCAAGACTGGGTAAAACTTATACCCAGAAATATGGAGAGTGACTTTAAAGAAATGCAGGTCGGTATGTTAGATGGAAAGATCAAAACAATGCGTTTTATTGATAATTTCGAACAGCAAACGCAAATAGAGTTTGAGCAGTTGGTTGTGAACCCGCAATTCGAAGATTCAATGTTTGAGTTTGTAACACCTGAAGGAACTGATGTGATTGGTGACTTTTAAGAAAACATAATTTAAAAGTTATATTGTTATAAAAATACTAAATATGCGGATATCAATCATCACGGGTTTTATGCCGGGATCACAGAATCCGGAGCCACAGAATAATGTCTGATAATGATTATCGTCCTTTAGCTGATCGAATTAGACCAGATAATTTGAATGATTATCTGGGGCAGAGTCATATACTTGGCAAAGATAAACCCCTTAGAGTTGCAATTGAGTCAGGCAAACTCCACTCGATGATTTTCTGGGGTCCACCGGGCACAGGCAAGACAACTCTTGCCAGGCTAATATCAAATTATTCAAATGCACAGTTTTTATCAGTATCAGCGGTTCTTTCCGGTGTAAAAGATATAAGGGCAGCTATTGAAAAAGCCCATCAATTCTACGATATTTATAAAAAACCCAGTATTTTATTTGTAGACGAGGTACACCGCTTTAATAAATCGCAACAGGATGCTTTTTTACCTTTTGTCGAAGATGGCACCGTTAGTTTTATAGGCGCTACTACAGAAAATCCTTCTTTTGAATTAAATAATGCACTTTTGTCTCGTTGCAAAACCTATGTTTTAAAATCAATACAAACAGATGAAATGACGCATTTATTAAAACGTGCGCTTAATAATAAGGAAGTGGGTCTGGGTGATAGTAATGTAAAGATCAACGAAGACATGTTACAGCTTATTGCAACCCAGGCTGATGGTGATGCCAGAAGAGCACTAAATTTTCTGGAAATAGCGGTGGATCTGGCGACAGAAGAAAACGGTCAGTTAATCGTCAATGAAAACATTATCCATGAAGTTACCTCTCAAACTCTGCGGCGCTTTGATAAGGGAGGTGATTTATTTTATGAACAAATTTCTGCTATGCATAAATCAGTAAGAGGTAGTAACCCTGATGCGGCGTTATACTGGATGTGCAGAATGCTTGATGGCGGATGTGACCCGATATATCTAGCACGAAGAGTCGTGCGCATGGCTTCAGAAGATAT
>JAPHRB010000168.1 GCA_026197015.1 Gammaproteobacteria bacterium
GCAGATGGTCTGGTTGTATCAACCATACGAAAAGGTACAGAAGAAATTGATGTGACGATTCGTTTTCCATCAGAGGGGGTTGATGAACTTGAACAAATAAATAATATTTTAATACCTAACAGTAGAGGCGGTTTAGTGCCTCTGCATAAAATAGCCAGATTAGAAGAGCACAGGGGTTATACCACTATTCGTCACAAAGATGGTTTACGTATCGTGAATGTTGTTGCTGATATAGATAGTAGTGTTTTATCAAGTTTAAAATTAAATAAAATAGTTAAAGATAATGAATCCGTGTGGCTTAAAGGTGTAAACAGTGGAATTACCGTTAACTATGGTGGTGAGCAGGAAAAAAATCTTGAATCATTTATAAGTTTAGGAAAAGCTTTTATTGTAGCGATAATAGCTATATTTTTTATTCTGGCTATTCAGTTTAATAATATGGTTTATCCTTTACTGGTTATGCTAGCCATTCCATTTGGTGCCATTGGTGTAATTTTGAGTTTCTATTTGCATGATTTATTCTGGAAACCTATGCCCTTATCTTTCTTTTCAACAATGGGTATGGTCGCATTAACCGGTGTTGTGGTTAATAGTTCACTTGTTTTACTGGTTTTTGTTCAACGTGCAAGATTTGATGGCATGGAAATAATAGAAGCTATCTTACTGGCGGGACGTAGACGTTTCAGAGCCGTTTTATTAACTGCGGCAACAACGGTAATGGGATTATTGCCTACGGCCTATGGTTGGGGTGGATTAGACCAGTTCGTCTCCCCAATGGCTTTAGCTTTGTCATCAGGGCTGGTGTTTGCAACAGTCGTTACCCTGTTTACAATTCCCGCAACACTGGCGGTTGGGCATGATGTGAGGGCATTTTTAAAACGTCTGCTGGGAATTAAGAGTCACGAAGTTATTGACTCTTAAAAGGTTAAGCAGAGGTATCGAGTCACAGACTTTTTATATTATTAAATCTCAGTGACTCTTCTCTGAAAAATTACAGAATAATTTGTGAAGCTTTGCGGTTTTTAGAAAACTGATATAATCGATTCACCAGGCGATCGTTGATGCTGCCTTTATCATAGTTACCATTAGCATCTTCTTCACCTGTCGGCATATTTAGTAATAATTCCAGCGCCTCCTGATAGTGAACAACCGGGTAAATATTAAATGTGCCTTTCTCAATGGCATCAATAACATCTTTTCTTAATGACAGGTTTTTTACATTCACGTCAGGAATAATACAACCCTGACTGCCAGTTAATCCCCGTTGATTACAGATATCAAAGAAACCTTCAATTTTCTCGTTTACACCACCAATTGCCTGTACAAAACCCTGCTGGTTAAGCGACCCGGTTATTGCTAAACCTTGTTGAATAGGTAAGTCGGTTAATGCTGAAATTAATACACACAACTCTGCAACCGATGCACTGTCACCATCGATTAATCCATAGGATTGTTCAAATGTAATGCTGGCAGAAAAAGCAAGCGGGGTGTCTTTAGTATACCTGCTGGCTAAAAGAGCAGATAAAATCAAAACACCTTTATCATGAATTGAACCACTTAAGTCGACTTCACGCTCAATATTTATTATTTTTCCGTTACCTAAATGAACTGTAGCAGATATACGTGATGGTTGACCGAAACCAAATTTACCGATTTCAAAAACAGATAAACCGTTAATCTCACCGACTACTTTTCCTTCTGTGCGGATCATTAATGTGCCACGTTGAATATCACTTTGTATTAAACCCTGAATTCTACAGGTGCGTTGTATTTGTGCATCAATGGCCTGTTGCACATGTGCATCAGTCATTAATTTACTGTCACCCTGTAATGCATGATAGTGAGATTCAATTAAAAGATCGTCAATGGTACGTAAACGTGTAGAAAGCCTTTCTGAGTCATTTGCAATGCGTGAACTGAATTCGATTATGCGGGCAACAGCCGCTGCATCCATATCTTTTAGTTCGAACTTACGGCTGCGAGAAGCAATTAACCGGGCGTATTGCAGGGTTGAGTCTTCATCTCTTAATATTTCTTCTTCAAAATCAGCTTCAACTTTAAATAATTCGGGAAAGTCGGGGTCGATTTCATGAAGCGTATAATAAGTCCCGCGATCACCCAGTAGAATAATTTTAATTTTTAAGGGTATGGGTTCTGGTTCAAGGGTAACTGAATTGTCACCACCAACTACCTGGTCCAGGTTTTCAATTTTAGCTTTCTTGGCATACATGCTACGTTTAAGCGCATCCCATGCATGAGGAGTGCTGAGTATTTTATGGGCATCGAGTATCAGATAACCACCATTAGCCTGTAATAATGCACCTGGTTTGATTAAGGTGAAATTATTGCCCGGGTTATTGGAGCGATTTTCGTATTCAATTCTTCCGACAAGGTTCTGGTAAGTAGGGTTGTCGAGATATACGACAGGTGCGCCTTTCTGGTTGCCGCATTCAACGATTAAATTCACCTGGTAACGCTGTAAAGACTCACTTTTGCTGTTTTGTTGCGCAGACTCATTGCTCGAATCCTCTTCTTCAATTTCTGTGAACTCTTCCAGGTGATGTAATACATCTTCCTGTAAACCTTTAAGGTAATTTGCAACTTGACTCAGGGCTTTATATTTGCGTTTGGTGTCTTTAATTAAATTACCTGAGGCAAATAATGCTACTTTACGATTAAGTTTTTTTATTTTTATATTATGCTCGCGACGCTGACGAGACATTTCAGGCGCCAGATACTCAAGCTCTTCCTGAAAGCTGGCGATTTTATCTTCTATCTCATCTTTAAGTTCATTAGGTAATTCGTCGTACTCTTCTTCGGTTATATTGCGACCTTCGACGATTGGTGTGAGCATAAACCCTGACGGCGTATTACTGAGATTTATATTCTGTAATCGTGCTTGCTCCGCGTGTTTATCGAGCAGGCTGCTTTGTTTATTCTGAAAAGAACGTTCAATAACCTGAATCTGCTCCTGATATTCACTGGTTTCAAAGGCTGCATTAATGGCCTTGCCCAGGTCTTCTATCAGGTTTTTCATGTCCTTTTTAAAGTTACGACCCTTTCCAGCGGGTAATTTCAGGGCTTTGGGTTTGTAGTCCTGCTCAAAGTTGTGAACGTAACACCAGTCAGAAGGGGGCTCTTTTTCAAGTGCGACTTTACTCAGATATTTACGTATTAAGCCATGTTTACCCAGGCCTGAAGAGCCCATAACGAAAAGGTTAAATCCTCGATGGGTTACATTAATACCAAATTCAATAGCTTGAAATGCCCGGTCCTGCCCGAGTATGTCAGGCAGGTCTTCAAGTTCTGCTGATGTTTTAAATGGTAAAGTTTCGGCGGTGCACTGGGGACGCAACTGATCGGAAGAGAGGGGTTTAATCATTCGGTGTATCATTCTTTGTTTGCTTATTGTCAGGCTATTCTCGCATAATTTGACCGTTGAATCACATGAAAAGGCCATCTGTTGTTGAGTTCTGGCTGATTCACAGGCTGGCTGGTATCTGTCTGGTAGACAGATGTTTACGTAAGCAGGGAAAACCTTGTTTATAGTAGTAGAAATAATAGCCGTATTATTCAATTGTGTAACAAGATACAATCTGTAACTTAATAAATAAATGTGGAAATTTTATATGTCGTCTGTTGATTTGAAGCCCGCTCAAGTACACCCTGCATTCCAGTGGAAACGTTCAGAGCGAATTGACTCACTCAATATCACCATTGAAGAATACGAGCATATAAAAACAGGTGCTGTCCATTACCATCTGGTGGCAGAAAACAATGAGAATGTTTTTCTGGTTGCCCTTAGAACCATCCCGACTGATTCAACTGGCGTGGCTCACATGTTAGAGCATACCGCTCTATGTGGGAGTGAGCGCTTTCCGGTTCGTGACCCGTTTTTTATGATGATTCGTCGTTCACTTAATACATTTATGAATGCCTTTACCAGCAGTGACTGGACGGCCTATCCATTTGCTAGCCAGAACCGCAAAGATTTTGATAATTTAATGGATGTTTATCTGGATGCGGTATTTTTCTCTCGTTTACATGAACTGGATTTTGCTCAGGAAGGGCATAGATTTGAATTTGAAACTCCGGACGATGCACAAACACCACTTGTATATAAGGGTGTCGTATTCAATGAAATGAAGGGTGCCATGAGTTCACCGGTGAGTACCTTATGGCAAACTGTTACTGAGCACCTGTTTCCAACAACTACTTATCATTATAACTCTGGTGGTGAGCCGGAAAATATTCCCGATTTAAGTTATCAGCAGCTGAAAGATTTTTATAAGGTGCATTACCATCCATCAAATTCAGTGTTTATGACCTTTGGTGATATTCCCGCATTTGAGCACCATGAAGTATTTGAAGAAAAAGCATTGAGTCGATTTGAAAAGCTCGACACGCAAATTAAAGTCGACGATGAAACGCGTTATAAAGCACCACAAAATTTTACAGATAGTTATGCGTTTGATGAAGAAGATACAAAAAGTAAAACACACGTTGTTATTAGCTGGTTGTTAGGGCGAAGTACATCTTTAGAAGATATGCTGCAGGCACACTTAATGTCCAGTGTGTTACTGGATAATTCAGCCTCACCATTGCAACAGGCGCTGGAGACAACGGATTTAGGTGCATCACCTTCACCATTGTGCGGTCTGGAAGACTCAAACCGTGAAATGAGTTTCATGTGTGGCCTTGAGGCAACTGAGGCAGAACATGCTGATGCCATTGAGGGTCTGGTGTTGAAGGTTCTTCAGGATGTCGCTGAAAACGGTGTTGAACAATCACAGATTGAAGCTGTTTTACACCAGCTTGAGCTGGGGCAACGTGAAATAGGTGGAGATGGTTACCCCTATGGTATGCAGTTAATACTGGGTGGTCTGTCGGCGGCAATTCATCGTGGTGATCCGATTGCGGTTATGAATCTTGAGCCTGTTTTAGAACAGTTAAGAGAAGATATAAAAGACCCGAATTTTATTAAAAATCTGGTTAAGAAAAACTTACTTGATAATCAGCATCGTATCCGCCTGGTGATGACACCAGATACAAATTTAAGTAAAGCAAAAGAAAAAGCAGAAGCGGATAAGCTGGCAGAAATAAAAGCTAAATTGTCAGATGAAGAAAAACAGCAAATCATAAATCAGGCAGCGGCGTTAGAGAAAAGACAAAACGAAGTTGATGATATTAGTATTCTGCCTAAAGTCGGGCTTGAAGATGTACCGGCTAAAATGCAAATTCCAGGCGGCTCTTCTAGCAACATTGGTAACTCAGAGGTTTCGTTTTTTGAGCAGGGAACTAATGGTTTAATATATGAGCAAATAATAATCGATTTACCTGAGTTAGATCCAGAACTGGTTAATTTATTGCCTATATATACTTATTGCTTAACTGAACTAGGTTGTGGTGATAAAGATTATTTACAATCTCAGGCATGGCAAGATGCTGTAAGTGGTGGTGTTGGAGCATATACAACGGTACGAGGTTCAGTTGATAATGAGCAGGATATCAAAGCTCATTTTGTTTTCTCTGGCAAGGCCCTGGCTAGAAATCATAAAGAATTAAATGAGCTGATGTCAGAAATGCTGGAAAGTGCTCGTTTTGATGAGCTGGAACGCATACGTGAACTGGTATCTCAAAAACGTGCTAGAAGAGAACAAAGTGTTACGGGGCAAGGGCATAGTCTGGCAATGACAGCCGCGAGCAGTGGTATGAGTCCGGCTGCTGAGTTAAGTCATCGACTGTCAGGCCTGCAAGGTATTAAACGCCTTAAAGAAATTGATGATTCATTAAGTTCTGAAAAATTATTAAAAGAACTTGCTGAAAAGTTCGAAATTATTCATAAGAAAATCATTAAAGCGCCACGTAAGTATCTGACTATTTCTGAGAAGGAATCCAGAAGTGAAATCGAAAATGATATTCAGACTTTCTGGTCTGATAAAGGTAACCAGGAGAAAACCCAGTTTAGTTTGCCAGAAATTAAAAAACAGGTTAAACAAGCCTGGTTAACCAGTACTCAGGTTAATTTTAGTTCTAAATCTTATCCTACAGTGAGTGTTAATCATGAAGATGCGGCAGCATTATCCGTACTGGGTGGTTTTTTAAGAAATGGCTTTTTACACAGGGTTATTCGTGAGCAGGGTGGTGCATATGGTGGAGGCGCCAGCCATGAACCAGGTAATGCCTGCTTTCGATTTTTCTCCTATCGTGACCCTCGTTTAGCTGAGACGCTGGATGATTTTGACAAGTCCATTGAATGGTTATTAAACGAAGAGCACGCAGAGTTACAGGTAGAAGAGTCAATTTTAGGTGTGATTGGCAGTATGGATAAACCGGGTTCTCCAGCGGGAGAGGCTAAGCAGGCATATCATAATGAGCTTTATGGCCGAACGCCTGAGCAACGCCAGCTTTTTAGAGAACGGGTTTTAAAAGTGACGGTTGATGATCTAAAGCGGGTTGGTGAAAAATATCTAAAACCTGAAAATGCCAGTGTAGCGGTGGTGACTAATCCAGCCAATGAAGAAGCTGTAAAAGCGCTGGGTTTGGATATTCATCATTTGTAAATAAGTTCTCCAGATTTACGAGCCATTTTCGTTATGGTTCGTGATCTTTTGATGTCATTCTATTTAATAAAATATCATGCATATTCTCTTAATAAAGTTAAACTTACATATACCCAATGCACATTCATTAAAAGAAAAACGCCGTGAAATAAAAAGTTTAAAAGACAGATTAAGTAGTCGATTTAATGCCTCTGTGGCTGAAGTGGATATGTTGGATAACTGGCAGAAGTCGTTGATAGGTGTATGTTTGATCAGTAATGATAAGTCATATCTAGATAAGCAATATAGCTTAATAGAAACAGTAGTGCTGGAGTATTCTGAATTAGAATTAATCTCTGCAGACAGAGAATGGTTATGAGTTTATGCCGAAGGCGCGCACATAACTATCGGAGATACATTCGCTTATATTTATGTTCAGGTACATCCGTTCAGATACATATCCCTCGGGGATGGACCTCGCTTTTTTGAGCTCCGTCCCCTGATTGATGCCACCAAAAGTTGAGCGAAGCCATTTTAACTCTAGAAATTAATATTCGATAATATAAAAACACACCAAAACACCTCCAAACTCCCACGAATTTAAATAAAGACAAACAGCCAGAATAATTGTGTTTAATACTAGTAATATAGCAATATCCGCGAGTGGTTTTTTAAACCCGTTTTGTATGTGACTGGTTTATAATGCATCTCCAGTTTAATAATTATACAGGGTGATATGACAGATTCTAAACATGGCTTAAGTGTTTTATATGTCGCGGTCTTTTTACTTTCCTTAAATGGTTTATTTTCTAAGGTGATACCGCTTGATGCCGTGTCTGTTACGCAATTGCGCAGTGTTATGGCCGCTGTGGCATTACTCATCTTTGCTTATGCGGGTAAGCGAGCTTTTCGATTAAATGGTTTTAAAGAGTATGTAAGTGTCTATCTGATAGGTGTGATATTAGGATTGCACTGGATTAGTTTTTATCACTCAATGCAAATTTCCACGGTTGCCATCGGTATGTTGTCACTGTTTACTTACCCGGTTATTACGGTAATGTTGGAGCCCGTATTTAGTAAAAACAAGATACAAATTTCTGACGTTGTTGCAGCATTTATGGTTTTTTTAGGTATCCTCATCATGATAGGGGATGATTTAAACCAGTTTGATAGTGCTGCTATGCAAGGTGTTTTCTGGGGTGTGATATCAGCATTTCTGTTTTCTATTAGAAATTTATTACAAAAATATAATCATTCAAGGGTATCATCTGATGGGCTTATATTACATCAGGTAATTGCTATTTCGTTTATGCTGCTTCTATTTATTGATATTGATGCAGTGGCCTCGCTCGATTTTAAAGACTGGTTATTACTAGTTGTGCTGGGCTCGATTAGTACGGCAGCCGCACATAGTTTACTGTCATTTAGCCTGAAACATCTAGCGGCAAAATCAATTGCAATGATTAGTTGTTTGCAGCCATTAGCAGCGGCTTTTTTTGCATGGATTATTTTAGATGAAGAGCCAGCACCGGGAATCATGATTGGTGGTTTGGTGATTATTTCAGTTGCATTTTATGAGTCAGTTCATCATGTTGCAAAACCTAAAAGTTGATGAGTAGATGCTGGTTCTCTATAAAATAACAGAGTATGTAACAGGTTTGTATGAAAAAGGTTCGGAGTCAAATTTAATATTGTAAGTTTCTTAATCTGTGGTGATTAAGCATTTAAATTTGACTCCGCTCCCAATTGACGACAATTATGAAGATTTATAAAGTTATGGGTTCGAAATCTACCAGGGTATCTACCTCAGCTTCATAATCGATGCCGCTTATACCAAAACCAAATAGTTTAAGAAACTCATCTTTATAACCCTGATAATCAGTTAATTCGAATAAGTTTTCTGTTGTCACTTCAGGCCAGACTTCTTTCACCTTGTTTTGCACTTCATCACGCAATTCCCAGTCATCCATGCGAATCCTGGCGCTTTCATCAAGATCGGCACCACCGTCTTTATATAACTGAGTACGGAACATGCGATTAATCTGTTCTATGCAACCTTCATGAATATCCATTGATTTCATTACTTTAAAACCCATGGCAATATACAAAGGCATTACCGGGATTGCTGCAGATGCCTGGGTTACAACGCTTTTTAAAACAGCCATATTGGCGCTGCCATTGAGTTCAGACAGATTGTTTCTTAAAGCTGAAGCTGCGCGATCCATATCTTCTTTTGCTTTACCTAATGCACCGTGCCAGTAAATAGGCCAGGTAATTTCGGTACCGATATAACTATAAGAAACGGTTTTAACACCTTCTGCCAAAACATCAGCTTCTTTCAGTGCGTTTATCCATAGCTCCCAGTCTTCTCCACCCATAACAGTAATGGTGTTTTGAATTTCTTCATCTGTAGCGGGTTCAATTTCTGTTTCAATAATAGTATCTTTACTGGTATCAATAGCCGTTGCTTTATACGTTTCACCAATCGGTTTTAAAACTGAACGTATAACTTCACCGCTTTCGGGTAACTTACGTACAGGCGAAGCCAGTGAGTAAACAACCAGATCGATTTTGTCCATGTCAGCCTTAATTGTTTCTATGGCTTTAGAGCGCATCTCATTTGAGAAAGCATCACCATTAATGCTTTTTGCGTATAGCCCTTTTGCATGAGCGGCTTTTTCAAATGCAGCTGAGTTATACCAGCCAGCTGAACCTGGTTTTTTCTCAGTTGCCGGTTTTTCAAGAAAAACACCAAGTGTTGCAGCATCTGAACCAAATGCTGCGGTTATTCTTGAGGCGAGTCCGTAACCAGTCGAGGCGCCTATAACAAGAACATTTTTAGGTCCGTTTTTAACTGCACCGTCTTTTTCGATACGTGCAATTTGTTCGGCTACATTCGCTGCGCAGCCAGTTGGGTGTGTTGTAGTGCAAATGAATCCACGAGTTTTAGGTTTAATTATCACTATTTAATATCCGTTCTGATGCGTTATAAGTTAGCGGCAACGTTTTTAAGTTTACCTTGAACCAGGGGAGCAACTTCTGCAATTTTGGGGTTATCAACCATACCTAAAACGGCAACAGGATCCATAAAACTAACATTTACCTTACCGCCGTCTTCTTCACGTAATAGTACATTACAGGGTAATAACAGACCTATATCCGGCTCAGCCTGAATTGCTTCGTTTGCCAGGTTAGGGTTACACGCACCCAGAATTTTATATCCTGTGCGATCAATATCTAACTTTGCTTTCATTACTTTTTGAACGTCAATTTCAGTTAATACTCCAAAACCTTCAACAGCAAGGGCATCGCGTACTTTAGTTTCGGCTTCTTCCATCGTTGCATCAATTGTTACATTAAAACCGTACATATGGATTCTCCAAATTATCTGTGAGGGCGAATATTAGCATATTCAACTGGTTTTTAAATATTTGCCAGTAACCAGGCATCATACGCAGGTTCTTCATAGGGGTGTGCCTTCTTCATACTGGCAATCACCTGTTTAATGAGTGAATTCTCTACAACCAGTTCAATCTTTACTTCTTCTACTGTTTCAACTTTACCTGGCTGGCCAGTGAACGGCTGGCTATTGATAAGAGGCCTGAACTGGCCCTGACCCTGCGTTTGCCAGCAGCAATTATCATAATTGCCAATTTTACCACCTCCAGCCTCAAAAATAGCTGCTTTTACCTGTTCTAGATGACTTTGGGGGATATAGACGCATAGTTTATACATAGTAAGTGTTAATTCCTGATGATTTGGAATGATATAAAAAGGAGGTTTCATGTAGAATGCACTTCATTAACCTATATTGAACTAATTTCAGGAAAAATAAAATGAGTGATGACGGTATTCAACTATCGCCCCAATTGATGGAAGACTTAAGAGATGCATTAAAAAAGCAGGATCCACGTACATCTGATGATGTTATGGCCATGCAATACCTGGTCGCTGCTGCGGGTATGATGCTCTCAGAAAATAATAACCCTCAAATGAACAAGAAAGATGCACTTGAAGATTTAAGTGGTTTTATGACGCATGTATTTGAATATATGGAATCTCAAAAACCACAGATGGCCCCACCACCATCAGAAGATGCTTTTGGTGTATGGAAGCCCAAATAAGCGGATAAATCAGCTGCTTTTTGACTTAAAATCGATTTTTTGGCAACAGGCGTGATATTGGTAGTGCTTTTTTAAAAAGACAGGGTGTTTAATCATCCTGTCTTTTTAAACTTAATGTTTAAATTTTACCCCCCCTTATTTAACGATAACAACTTATTAAGGGTTGTCTCTTATGTCCTCGTTTACACCTGAATCATCATTATTTCTCAGAACAGAAGAGTGTTTAAATGCGCAAGATCCTGATCTTAAAGTGAGTCTAACCAGAGCACTTTATAAAGACTGGTGCGCAGGCAAGCTGGAAATCGACCGGTCATTCATAGCAGAAGAAATAGCTGAAGTAGGCCGACCAGAACAACCTCAACTTGTTGCCTCAAGAGATGTTCCACGACGTAGTATTAATACTGATGAGGGTAGAGTCATTTTATGTCATGCTATTGCCCATATAGAGTTTAATGCGATTAATCTGGCCCTGGATGCGGCATATAGATTTACGGATATGCCTGAGGATTATTATCGGGACTGGTTAAAGGTTGCCTCTGAAGAAGCATATCATTTTACGCTGTTAGAAAAATATCTTCACAAGCGTCATGCTAAATATGGTGACTATGATGCACATAATGGATTGTGGGAAATGGCACAACTTACTGCACATGATGTAATGATCAGAATGGCGCTAGTACCCCGTGTTCTGGAAGCGCGAGGTTTAGATGTAACACCTGGTATCTTAAAAAAGCTGGCGCAACAGAAAGACGAAGAGTTTATAGGTTATCTTGAAATTATACATAAAGATGAAATTGGGCATGTCGCTATAGGCAATCACTGGTATAAGTTTATGTGCGAAAAACGCGAGCTGAATCCCCGGCAAACTTTTAAACAACTAATTGAAGATTATATGAATGGTTCATTAAGAGGCCCATTTGATGAAGTGGCTCGTTTACAGGCCGGATTTACGCCACAGGAAATTGCAGACCTGAAGGCATTAGAGATTAATTAATATATGAAAAATAATATTTTTATCCTGCTTAGCAGTTTGTTTCTGGTTAATAGCGCTTTTGCTAAAGATACTATGAGTCGCATATTTTATTATGATGAGGCAGAACAGGGATCGACAAGTCAGACCATGCGTTATATTGTAAATAAAAACTACTTACGAATAGATAATGGGCAAGATGATGCCGATTTTATTTTGTTTGATGTTAAACAAAAGGTGATTCATAGCATTAATCATGAAGATAGAACTATTCTAAAAATTGAGAATAAAAAATGGCAAACTCCAAAATTTGACTTTAGCGTTAATACGCAATTTGAAATAATGCAAGACGCACCTAATATATCAGATAAACAGGTGTTTAGTTATTTGCTTAAAGCAGATGATATTACCTGTACACAGGTATCACTAATTAAAGATATGTTTGCTGATGACATGCAGGTGTTCTATCAATATCAACAAGTTTTATCAGGTCAACAAGTTGCAACGTTAAATAATACACCTAAAGAATTACATACTCCCTGTTTTTTATTAGATCAGATTTATCATTCGGGTGATTACTATAAACAGGGCTTGCCCGTTCAGATTAGTTATAGTCGTGGTTATGAAAAATTTCTAAAAGATTATAAAGAAAGCAAGATTGATGTTAAGTTATTTATAAAGCCTGATGGTTACAGCGAATATACTGCTGCATTTTAAAAATCATATGGTTATCAAACTAAAGATACTGCATTGTTATTTATGTGGAAAATATTTAGAATTAACTAAAGCGATTTAGCTGGAAATCTTCAGGGTTATTAAATTCCAGAACGCTGCCCTGTGAATACCAGTCGCCGAGTACAATGCGTTTTACAGGTTTATTATTAATTATACTGTCATGAATTCCCGGGCGGTGAGTATGACCATGTATTAATAATGAAACTTTATTCTCTATAAAAGCCTGTTCAACAGCGTACGGGTTTACATCCATAATTTCAGAAGATTTAGTTTGTGTTTCTTCCTTACTTTGCTTGCGCAGAGCAATTGCAAGCTGCTCACGCTCAACTAGGGGTTTACTCAGAAAGTCGCTTATCCATGCCGGGTTTCTGAGCATTTTGCGTAACTCCTGATAACGAAGGTCATCAGTACATAAAGTGTCACCATGCAGAAGTAATACAGGGATATCATCAAAAGTTGCAATGTAAGGTTCATGAATTAATATGCAACCGGCTCGTTGGGCTAGTTTTTCGCCCATTAGAAAATCACGGTTACCATGCATTAAATAAATTTTCAGGCCATTTTCTGATTGTAACTTCATGGCATTAAACACATCGTTTAAGCCACTAGCCTGATCATCATCTCCTAGCCAATATTCCACCAGGTCACCTAGTATATAAAGTGACTCTGCCTGAGCGGCCTGATTATTCAGAAAATCAACAAACAGTTGAATAATCTCCGGTCGTTCAGGCGCCAGGTGTAAATCAGATATGAAGAGGTGTTTAGCCACAGGGCTACTTAAGCCGTCTTAAACGATTGTCGCACTATTAATAATAACTGCTTCAACAGGTACATCACCGTGGCCCATATTGTTGCCTGTGGCTACTTGTGCGATGCTGTCTACAACATCCATGCCTTCAACAACTTCACCAAAAACAGCATAACCCCAGCCCTGAGACGTAGGCGCTGAGTAATTCAGAAAATCGTTGTCTTTAAGGTTGATGAAAAACTGTGAACTAGCAGAGTCTGGGTCAGGTGTACGAGCCATTGCAAGGCTGCCACGCTTATTTGAAAGACCGTTGTCAGCTTCGTTTTTGATATTAGCATTGGTCTCTTTTTGCTGCATATCTTCAGTAAAACCGCCGCCCTGAATCATAAAACCAGGAATTACACGGTGAAAGATGGTGTTGTTGAAGAAATCAGACTTTACATAAGTTAAAAAGTTTTCAGCAGAAATGGGTGCTTTGTCTGCATTTAGTTCTATGATGATTTTTCCGTGATTTGTATCCAGGCATATCTTTTCTGACATAATATTTACTCTTACGGTGATTAATGGTGCCCTTATGGGCATTTACCTGAATTTTTAAGATCAGGGTTCTAGTTGAAATATGGCGTCCCCGAGACGATTCGAACGTCCGACCTACCGCTTAGGAGGCGGTGGCTCTATCCTGCTGAGCTACGGGGACAAATTTGCGCTGAATTATAACAGTCATACCAGTGTTATCAAAATTGAAATAAGCTGATTAAAGCTCTTTTGAGGAATATTGTAATAATTTGTAATCAGATTTCCGGGTTTGCCGTTGGTAAAGTTAAAGTGCCGGCTTATTTCATTATGTGTCTTTTTTGTCTGGGTCTGTTTCTACGATCGTTTCGTTTGATAAATTGCTGTATTTTTCTCCATACAAAGGCATCGTGTGTTTCTTCATAGGTCATAATGTAATTAAGGCTGTGGATATCGTTTTGTGACCACTGCATGCTACGCAGCGCTCCAGGTGTGCCGCAGAATAGAATCTGGTCTCCAGATTTAATGGCGATATCATTAGTAGGCATTAAAAGCAGTTTCTGTTTTCGTTTAAGCATTAAGGGTACGGCTTCCAGCTGGTTTTCTCTTTGCCGTGGATTTTGTAATAAATTACCAACACGAATGACACGTCCTAAATGTAACACCTGACAAAGTGCGCGGGCTTCTTTTTCATTTACATGCAGTGTCCAGATACTGGGAACTGATTCTCCTAGTGCGCCGACAATTCGGCTAATTGTAATGTTGGCCCATGAAGTATCCTGATTGCGTGCCTTGTTTAAAAAAGCAATCATGAGTGGAGAAACCAGTAATGTGCGTATTTTTCGCGCAATAATCTCACTGGGTTGCATAATTAAATTAGCGTGAGTTGCTTCAAATAATTTTTCATTTGCTTTTTTGTTGTGTCGAGCAACTATAAATAATTCAGGGTTGATTTCTCTGGCTGTCATAATGATAGATAAGTTATTCGAATCATTATCTGTGCCAGAGACTAAACCAACGGCTTGATTAACTCCGGCAACAGTTAGTGTATGAGCATCAAAACCTGTACCTATTATAAAATCATTATTTTTGTTTTCCGGGCGATTAAGAAATATTTCTCGCTTTTCTTCAGAAGGATCAATTATCGTAACCTGAACATTGCTTTTTAATAGTTGTTTATACAATTCATTACCGAAACGACCAAAACCACAAATAATCCATTGACCTTCTTTAATATAAATTGGGTTTGTTAAATCAGCATCTGGAACTCCGGTAAGCCAGTCATATAATAAATGTAATGAAGGTGAGTGCATTGCCATAGCAAAAATATTGGCAAATGTTTCAAATGGGTTAACAACAAAATCAGTACCAAATGAAAACATATTGCTTTCAATTTCTTCTAATTCAGAGCGACACACAACACAAGTTTCAGGATGTAATAGTTTGCTGGTTACGGCAATTTTTAAATTAGTTTCGTCAGATGCGGTTACCGCAATGACAGCTGCGCATTTTTCATTCTGTAAGCCAGCTTGTATTAATTTTTCCGGGTCGCGTGCATCACCTTTGATAGCCGGAATGACTAATGAGAAATCTTCCAGGGGTAAGGTTTGTATGATTCTGTCTTTATTTTCAATTACAACCGTATGAATATTTCTTTCTGTGAGTGCTTTAGCCAGTGCGTGCCCGGTTTCACCAAAACCGCAAATTAAAACAAATGTGTCAGGTATGCGTTTGAGTTGCTGTGAAAACTGATTTTCTTTCAGAGCCTCACGAAACATAGGGTCTTGAACTAAAGAGATGATTTTACCTAATGAGAAAAACCAGGCGACAACTGTTAAATAAATTGTGATGAGAGCCCAGGTACGTTGAGCATTACTTAGAGTGTATGGAATTTCACCAAAACCGATGGTGGTAGCCGTATAACTAACGAAATAGAACGCATCAAAAAAGGACATGTGCCAGGGGTTGCCCTGATCGTCTATACCTTCTGAAATTACCATGCCCAAAATGGAAATTGCGTAAGCCATTATTAAAATAATAATGGGCACCCGCATTTGGCGCATAATTAAGGATGTCACAAGTGACATGGTTTTACCTGTGCTACTTTCTTAGTGACGCATCATTGATGTTTCAATGATCAGCAGTATTACGGAAATAAAATTGGCAATCATAGCGCCACCACTTAGGGATATGATTGTCGACATGGTATCAGCAGTCATAACATGTCCCTGAATATTAACAACATATGCCCAGACAATGGAGGCTGAAAATAACTGAACTAATGCAACCAGGCTGGTTGCGAGTAACATTGCACCCATTTGTGAACGATCGCCGAACTTGAGCACGGTAGCAATCAGGTTGACAATTATTACTGCGAATAACTCATAAACGTTGTGGTGATTAGGGTTATCTACTTCACCTGCATAAAAACCGAAGTTCAGGGTGAGTGCCAGAATCATAAAAAAACTAAAGACAACTTTTTCGCGGTTCATTTTTATACGCCCTTTACTGTTACTTTCGTATTGTTATTTATAATCTTATTATTATTTCAGGGGATCTACTCTTTATAATAGTAGATGTTCCATCATTCGTTGGTATATTTTTGAAAGCGTAATTAAATCTTCTGCTTTCACGTGTTCGTTTACCTGATGAATAGTGGCATTAAGAGGGCCAAGCTCAAGAACCTGAGCTCCAGTTGGTGCTATAAAACGTCCATCTGATGTGCCACCAGCTGTTGAAAGCTGAGTATCATATCCACAGATATCATTTATTGCCTTGCAAGTGGCCTCTACCAGTTCTCCTGCAGGTGTTAGAAAAGGCAGCCCTGATAAGACCCATTCAAGCTCATATTTTAAATTATGTTTATCTAAAATGGTTTCAACACGTTGCTTGATCTGGGCTTCAGTAAGCTCGGTAGAGAATCGAAGGTTAAACATGATTTTACATTCACCGGGTATTACATTGTTTGCGCCGGTTCCTGCATTCATATTAGAAATCTGCAAGCTGGTTGCGGGGAAAAATTCATTACCCTTATCCCACTCTTCTTTTACTAATTCAGCTAATGCAGGAGCAGAGGAGTGAATCGGATTTTCTGAAAGGTGTGGGTAAGCAACATGCCCCTGTTTGCCTATAATGGTTAAATTGCCAGACAGCGAGCCACGGCGGCCATTTTTTACCACGTCCCCTAGTTTATTTGTGCTTGAGGGTTCTCCAACCAGGCACATATCGATTTTTTCGTTACGTGCTTCAAGGTGCTCAATCACTTTCACGGTTCCATTAATTGATGGACCTTCTTCGTCACTGGTGATTAAAAAACCAATTGAGCCTTTATGATCAGGGTGCTCAGATATAAAGTTTTCACACGCGGTAATCATTGATGCCAGGCTGCCTTTCATATCAGCTGCGCCTCGACCGTATAAAATACCATCAATTATTTCAGGTTGAAACGGATGTACATTCCATTTTTCAATTGGCCCGGTTGGGACAACGTCAGTATGGCCCGCAAAAACAAGAAGTGGGCCGGTTGTGTTTTTTCTGGCCCAGAAGTTATCCACATCTGCAAAACGTAAGTTTTCTATTTCAAATCCTAATTTTTTCAGACTAGATTTTGTCTTTTTTTCATAGTATGTTGTGTTATTTTCTATCTTCTGATTAAAA
>JAPHRB010000128.1 GCA_026197015.1 Gammaproteobacteria bacterium
TTAGATGACTTTAGATGACTTTTAGATGTCTCTTTAGATGCCTGGCCAAAACGGCTAATTTATGGACAGACTTGCCACTCCTTCAGCACCGGTGTCAGCGATATGGCTACCGGTCGCTGATAAGGGTTGAATTACAGGCTAATAAGTTGTACTTATCCATACATATGGTAAAGTTGAATATCATTGTTTCTTTATATACGGTCTGATGAAGCGGCCGCCAATCAGCCACCAGAATAGGGGTTCAGTCTTGACACAAGATGAAATTGCAAACTATCTCCGGTCACACGCCGCTTTTTCCAATCTCGATCCAGCGCATATAGATATTCTCGTTCAGCACGCACAGGAAAGGTCGTTCGTCGTCGGTGATCTGTTATTCAGGCAGATGGATCTGGCGGAGCACTTCTTTATCCTGATGGATGGTTCAATCAAGGTGCAAGTCCCTGCTATTATGGGGCCGGCTCTAGTGGTGCAGACATTAGGGGCCGGCGATATCCTGGGCTGGTCCTGGTTGATAGCACCGTACAAATGGACCTTCGAGGCGATGGCGGAGCTCGATTCGCGAGTGCTGGTTTTCGATGGCAAGGCTTTGTTGCAGCATTGCGAAACCGATTACAATTTTGGTTATACGCTCATGAAAATGTTTGCCGGTCTGATGTCAGAACGTTTGCATGCTGCGCGCATAAAGATGATGGACAGCTGGTCGCCGGCCGGCTGGGCGTAATGATTAATCAAACTTTCGACTTTAGATGCATAAATAGCTTATAGAGACACCCATAATAACAAAAGACTTTGATACAATTTAAGTCTTTTTTTATTGGCTTCTTATGATGGTTGTCTTAGATTCTTTTAGTGCATCCATGTACGTCAACGCGAATAAACGCAAATATTAAATTTATAAGTATCACTTAAAATTGCCTGCTTCGTCATTTTATTGTCCAAAGTTAACAACTTACCCTGCTAAGGTACATCTCCATCGGGGAAAGACCGCCGCTATTTGGCGCTCTGTCCCCTAAACTCATACCACCAGGAGATGTTCGGTGTCAGACTCGTTCCCACGCGGGAGTATGGGAACGAGTTAATTATGTTAACTTATTGTGATGTCCATATTAGACCAGCTTGCATTTGCTAATTTATGTTATGAAAATTTAGAAACCTGTTTCAGGAATCCAGCTGAGAGCGATTTAACATATCCTTTGCATGATCAATTGTTTGTTGGGTGATTTCTAAACCACCTAACATTCTTGAAATTTCATCAACCCGTTGTTCCATTTCCAGAGGGATAATTTCTGTTCGAGTTTCTTTACCATCACTGTGTTTATAAACCTGCATATGATGGTGTGCCTGTGATGCAACCTGTGGTAAATGTGTAATACAGAAAACCTGACGGTTTTCACCTAAAACCCTTAAATGTTTACCGACAATTTCTGCAATGCCGCCACCAACACCACTATCAACTTCATCAAATATTAAAGTTGGAATGCGTCCCTGTTGAGCAGTGATCATTTGAATGGCGAGACTAATGCGTGCAAGTTCACCACCCGATGCTGTTTTTGCCAGTGCTTTAAATGGCTGTCCGGTGTTTGTGCTGACGGTGTATTCAACCGAATCTAAACCACTGGCTGAGGCTTTTTCTTTAGCGGTGATCTGTATTTTAAATTGACCACCGGACATGCCAAGGGTTTGCATTGAGGTGCTGATCTGTTTATTAAGTTTTAGTGATGTTTTCGTTCTCGATTCAGTTAGTTTCCTGGCAAGTGTTTTATATTTTTTATCAAGACTATCTACTTCATTTTCCAGCTTGCTTAAGTTTTCATCAGCATTATCAAGTTCATTTAGCTCTAACGATAATGACTCTGTTAAATCTATTAACTGGTCAGGTTCAATATGATGTTTTCGAGATAAATCATGAATTATTCCAAGGCGGGTTTCAACTTCGTCAAAACGCTCCGGGTTGCTATTTAAATTGTCTTTGTAATCACGTAATAAACTGGCTGTTTCTTCGATTTGAACCATTGCTTCAGATAACATTTCAAAAGCAGGGGATAATGTCATATCAGTTGATAACATATCTTCTATTTTTTTTGCCTGTTGAGACAGCTGTAGATGAATACTGGTATCATCCGCATCATAAAGGCTGTTTAAAGTAGATGCTGTGTTGTCACTTAACTGATCTGCGTTAGCCAGAGTTTGATGTTCACTTTGTAATTTGTCAGCTTCACCAGGCAGTAATGCAAGTTCTTCAAGTTCAGTTACCTGGTATCTTAATAAATCAAGTCGATCATTTTTATCTTTGCAGGCAGTTTGTAATGTTATTAATTTTTCTTTTTTAGAGTTCCACTCCGTAAATACTTTTTTAATATCGGTTAGAAGTTTTTCATGTTGAGCGTAGTCGTCTAAAAGCTGTCTTTGCATATCGGCTTTCATTAGTGACTGGTGTTCGTGCTGACCATGTATATCGACTAACATTTCGCCCAGTTGGCGCATATCCTGTAGGGGAGCGGGGCTGCCATTAATAAATGCTCTGGAACGACCATCAGAGCTTAACCTTCGTCTTAACAGGCAGTCACCATCTGCATCCAGCTCTTTAGATAGTAACCATGCATTTACTTCGGGTAATTCAGTAATATCAAATTCAGCACTAATTTCTGCCTTGCTTGAACCTGCGCGCACACTATCTGAGTCAGCACGGTCACCCAGAAGTAAGCCAAGTGCACCTAACAATATTGATTTTCCCGCACCGGTTTCACCGGTAAGCGTGGTTAATTTATTTTTAAAATCGAGATCAAGATGATCGATAATAGCAAAATTACGGATGCGAATATGGTTAAGCATTATAGTTGTTCACTCCAGTGTAATTTAGCACGTAAAATTTCATAATAGTCGTAACTGCTTGGGTGTATAAGGGTAATGGTATCCTGTTTTTTCCTGATGATTATTTTATCTCCGGGTTTAACGTCAAATGCAGTTTGTCCATCGAATGTAACCTGTGAGGTAGTTTGTTTACTCTCTCCAATAATAATTTCGACTTTACTATCGGCATTAACAACCAAAGGGCGATTAGTTAAGGTGTGCGGACAAATAGGTACTACAACTATTGCATCAAGAGTTGCATGAAGCAGGGGGCCGCCACTGGATAATGCATAAGCAGTTGAGCCTGTTGGAGTAGATACTACAAGACCATCTGAGCGCTGGTAGTTAACAAACTGTCCATTGATATAGGTTTCAAATTCGATCATTCGCGCAACATCACGTATATGTACAACAACATCATTAAAGGCATCGGCTTTTGATATTAGTTGACCTTTTCGTTCTACATGCGCCTCTAACAGGAAGCGGCGTTCTTCTACATACTCGCCGCGCATTATCTGTTCAAGATTTTCCAGCATATCATCTGGTGATATGTCTACTAGAAAACCCAAACGACCAAGATTAATGCCTAAAACGGGAATATTAAGTTCAGCTAGTGAACGTACAGCACTAAGAAAGGTGCCGTCGCCACCTACAACTATTGCAAGATCGGATTGTTTGGCAAGTGTGACTCTATCTACGCAAGTTACATTTTCTATTAAACCGTCAGTGCTGTGGTCAAAAACAATTTTACAGTTTTGCTGATTAATAAAATTCACAAGTCGCTGAACTGTTTGTTTAACCGCTTCGCTATTGTCTTTTGCGATAATACCGATGGTGTTAATTTTTATTGTCATTATATTGCCATTGTCTTCTTTATTTTATTTCTCTATAACTGGTTGGAAATAATAGAATTAAAAATTAATGTTTATGTGACTTTTCTGCCAGTTCGTATAAAAGTTCTAATGCTTGTCTCGGGTTTAAATTATCAACCTGTATTTCCTGTAACTGTTCAACAATTGGGTGAGGGTTATTATTGAATAACTCAAGCTGCCCTGTAGATTTCTCAACAAATACTTCATGACTGTTTGCTGACTGGCGTTCTAAAACCTGTAACTTCTTGCGTGCATTTTTAATAACTGAAGTTGGAACCCCTGCCAGTTTTGCGACCTGTAATCCATAACTCTGGTTGGCGGGACCATCTTTAACCGCATGCATAAATACAATGTTATCTCCATGCTCTACAGCGTCCAGGTGAACATTTTTTACACTCGAAATTTCATCTACCATTGATGTTAATTCAAAATAATGAGTAGCGAATAAAGTAAAGGGCCTGCTTTCCAGAGCGAGGTTCTCAGCGCATGCCCAGGCAAGTGATAAGCCATCAAAGGTACTGGTGCCCCGACCAATTTCGTCCATCAGCACGAGACTTTTTTCAGTAGCATTATTTAATATATTTGCCGCTTCGGTCATTTCAACCATAAAGGTAGAGCGCCCGGATGCCAGATCATCGGTTGCGCCGATACGGGTAAAAATTCGGTCAATAGAGCCGATAACTGCTTTTTCTGCGGGAACATAACAACCAATATGTGCCATTAATACAATCAAAGCTGTTTGCCGCATGTATGTTGATTTACCACCCATGTTAGGACCGGTAATAATAAGCATGCGTTGCTGGTCATTTAATTTACTGTCATTAGGTATGAAACTGTTTTCTGTTACAATTTCAACAACCGGGTGTCGTCCCGCTGTAATGTTAATAGCTGGCTTGTTCTGGAATTCAGGTTGACAGTAATTTAAGGTGTCGGCGCGTTCCGCAAAACAACAGACGGTATCTAATTCGGAAAGACCTTCAGCACAAGTTTGCAGAGCAACTAAATTGAGTAATAATTTATCGAGCAGTTCATCATAAAGTAATTTTTCGCGGCTCAAAGCTCTTTCTTTTGCGCTCAACACTTTGTCTTCAAAAGACTTTAATTCAGGTGTGATAAAACGTTCTGCTGATTTTAATGTTTGTCTCCGTATATAATCTGCGGGTACATCTTCAGACTGAGCACGAGAAATTTCAATGTAAAAACCATGTACGCGGTTATAACGAACCTTTAATGTATTAATACCACTTCGTTCTCTTTCGCGTACTTCAAGATCAACTAAAAACTGATCGGCATTTTTACTTAAATTTCTTAGTTCATCTAGTTCGTTATCATACCCTTCGGCTATAACGCCACCATCGCGCAACACTACTGGTGGGTTTTCTCTAATAGCTGACTGTAACAGTGTAACTATATCCGGGTGCTCACTAATTAAAGTAGCTAGTTGTATTAAACGTTCAGAGATAACATGTTTTAGTTGTATCTGGATTTCTGGTAATTGTGCAAGTGAGTTGCCTAAGGTATACAGGTCTCGCGGTCGTGCTGTTTTTATTGCAACACGACTGATAATTCTTTCAATGTCACCAATATGTTTTAACTGGCTTTGAATTTCCGAGTATTCACGATTTTTTAGTAATGCGGCTATAGAACTATGGCGTAATTTAAGTTGAACCTGATCTCGTAATGGACGATTAATCCAGCGTCGTAAACATCGACTGCCCATAGATGTGCTGGTTTTATCGATAACTGAAGCGAGGGTGTTTTCATGACCACCACTTAAATTTATTTCCAGTTCAAGGTTGCGTCTGCTTGCGGCATCTAATAATACCGAGTCTTCACTACGCTCTACTCGTAATCCCTGGATATGGGGTAAGGTGGTTCTCTGGGTATCATTAACATATTGCATTAAACAGCCCGCAGCTAAAATAGCCTGGGTCATTCCATCACAGCCAAAACCACTCAGGTCTTTGGTTCCAAACTGATCTGTTAATAAGCGCTGACAGGTGTCTATTTCAAAATACCAGGGTGGCTGACGTCTCAAACCTTTAACAGATGCGAGCTGGTGATACAAAGCGTCATCTTCTGATATTAAAATCTCCGAAGGTTTAATACGTTCGAGCTCAGTCTGTAATTGCTCATAATTACTAAGTTGTTGAACAAAAAAACGCCCTGATCCTACATCTAGCACTGAAAGTCCAATGTCTTCATTAAATGAAGCAATGGCCATTAAGAAGTTATCACGACGTTCTTCCAGTAAGTTTTCATCGGTTACGGTACCCGGGGTGACTATTCGCATGACCTTGCGTTCAACTGGCCCCTTGGATGTAGCCGGGTCACCAACCTGTTCACACAGAGCAACAGACTCACCGGCTTTTATTAAACGAGCTAAATAGTTATCTGCAGCATGGTAGGGGATTCCGCACATGGGAATCGGCTCACCATTTGATTTACCACGTGCGGTAAGGGTGATATCAAGTAGTTGTGATGCTTTACGGGCATCATCAAAAAATAATTCATAAAAGTCACCCATGCGGTAAAACAATAAAATATCAGGATGCTCAGCCTTGATGCGAAGAAACTGTTGCATCATAGGGGTGTGTTGATTGGAAGCAGGAGCCTTTGTAGCGGCTTTTGGGGCTTTTTTTAGCGGGGCTTCAAGGGTTGTGTCAGTGGCTTCAGTCATGGGGTAAATTCTACTGTTTACAAGCGCTTAGCGCAAAGCTTAACATCGATTAATTTTAATAAACGGGCAATGTTCAGGTGATGTTTGATGTGCTACATTTAAAGTAATTATATTTAATGGAAAATCTATGAAGACCTTTATTTTAATATGTTTTGTTTTAAGTGCGATATGCACTTCGCTTATAAGTCACGCTGAAATAAAGCAGTTTCAGGCTAAAGATCTCGATATGAGTAATCTAGTTGATGTAAAAGACAAAAAAAAGCGTTTTTTCGATTTCATGCGGCCCATTGTTAAAAGTGAGAATGAAAGGGTATTAACACTTCGTAAATCACTGGAAAGTGCCAGGAAAAATAAAAATAATCAGGTCATGGTTGCTCAAATTGCAGAAGACTACAGTGTTGAATGGGTAAAAGGTAAGGAGAACTGGGATAAGTTATTAGAAAGAGTTGATGCGGTAGCTCTGGAGCTGGTGTTGGCACAAAGTGCTAATGAGTCAGCCTGGGGACAGTCTCGTTTTGCTTCGAAGGGGAGTAATTTTTTTGGTCAATGGTGTTATAAAAAAGGTTGCGGTCTTGTGCCTAAAAAACGTGATAAGGGCACCAGGCATGAGGTTGCTAAATTCAGTAGTGTGAATAAATCGGTGCGTAGTTATATTAAAAATATCAATACCGGGCGTGTTTATGCACCTTTAAGAAAAATTCGTAAGCAAAACCGCGCAGCAGGTAAAAAACCGGATGCAATTGCTCAGGCAGGTGGTTTAATTAAATATTCTCAGCGTCGAGAGGCTTACGTGAAAGAGATTAGAGCCATGATTCGTTACAATAAAAAACTAATGCTGGGTATCTAGTTAATTAGTTATGACTGAAACTGAATTTTCGGAAAGTATAAAGCAGTTAATTTCAGCGATAGTGCCTGAGTTAATAAAGCAGAAACGGATAGTCGCTTCTGCTGAATCCTGCACCGGGGGTTGGGTGGCCAAGTCGGTGACTGATTTTGATGGAAGTTCAGAATGGTTTGATAGTGCTATTGTAACTTATAGTAATAAATCTAAAGTTGAGTTGCTTGGCGTTCAGCAATCTACTTTAGATGTTAATGGTGCAGTTAGTCAGCCGGTTGTTAAAGAAATGGTATTAGGTTTGCTTGATCGCTGTAATGCTAATATCGGCGTATCAATTAGTGGTATAGCGGGTCCCGGTGGTGGCAGTGATAATAAACCGGTGGGTACGGTCTGGCTTGCATGGGCAACACCCGGTGTATTAATTGAAGCCGCTCGTTTTAAGTTTAAAGGTGATCGTAACCAGGTTAGAATGCAGGCAGTTGTTGAAGCTTTTAAGGGTGTTCAACGAATATTAAAAAATAAATGAAAATATAATTAAGTAGTAAACGTAATTACATTATTTCTGCAGTGTTTTTCTTAGTAGGTAAAAAAACTCCCAAATAAAATTGCAGTCAGCTGTCATGAAGAGACTGCAAGAGTATAAACATAGACTGATGACCACCCTCCATACACTAAACACAAAATGTATTAGAAAATCAACTCCAGACCTGCTTTATGATGGCTGATACAAAACGCCTTTTCTTTGCTTTATGGCCCGATGATATAATCAGAAATAAAATATCTCAGGCTTTTCTGTCCTCGGCTTATTCTCAAGCGGAAGGCCAGCGTTATAACTTTCAAAATTTGCATTTAACGTTACATTTTTTAGGTAATGTTTCAGAAGAGCAATACTCGTGTTTTTTAGAAGAGGCTGAAAAAGTAAAGTTTACTGAGTTTACTTTGAGGTTAGATCAGTTTGGTGTTTTTGAAAAAGCTAAAGTTTTCTGGCTGGGTGTAAGTGATCTACCAGCAGAGTTAAAACAATTACATTATGAGCTTGGAGAGGTTTTATCTCACTGCGGTTATAAAGGCGATGATCGTATTTACACACCCCATGTAACATTGATGCGTAAAATAAAACATTCCGTGGTTGAAGAAAAAACACGAGAAGTCAGCTGGCCAATTAGTAAGTTTGCGCTGGTTGAGACGGTTACTGAAAACGGTGTTTTATTATATAAACCCGTTAAATTTTATAATGTCTAATGATTTTTGTACGTGAGCGTAGTTTGCCTGTGACAGATTATGTTTTATCTGAAAAGCAGGTCTTTTTTAAGTCGCTTTAGAGTCAGCTAGCGGTTGAGATCACAGGGAGTTATCGATATTCGTTAGAAATAAAAAAGGCGACTAAAAAGCCGCCTTTTAATTGAAGGTTTTGATTAGCTTATTAAGCTTTTTTACGTCTTGCAATTCCAGCTAAACCAATTAAACCTGAGCCGAATAACCAGACAGCAGCAGGTACTGGTACAACAGTGCTAATAGACATACCCAGACTTGTAGATCCAGTCAGCGTTTGATTTATTGTAGCTGTACTCCCCGCATCAGGGCTTGTGGCATATAATAAAGTATTTAATGTTAACTGGATGCTATTTGTACTGTCCCACATACCTGTGGTCATGTCATAACTAAAATCACCCTGCCAGCTGTTTTCACCTGACATAGATAAATCAGTTATATTCAGGAAATTTGTTTGTTGTGTGAGAATATTATCTGAATCCATTACACGAATTGAGCTAGTAACATCAACCGTACCATTACCTGTCGTGTTATATGTGCCGCCTTCTATAATACCAACACTTGAAAAACTATAACCGTCTTTTGCAGTCACAAATACTGAGCCAGTATTTGAAAATAGAGTTGTTCCATCACCATTCAGGGCACTTGATTGAAATGTTGAGGGTGTCGCGAAAATGGTATCTCCACTTATCTGCATTGTGCCATAAGCAAGAGTGCCTGTATCCGTATCATCATAAAAGAAATCAACAGTATCTCCTGAGCCAATATGAACAATTGCTGAATTAGCTATTACAGGCGATAACATCGCAATAATAAGTGATGTTTTTATAAAATAAGCGCTTTTCATTTGTATGAGTTCCTTGAGGGGGGCTGATCTTATCATTATTTTTTAATATAAAACCAAGCAAAAAACACACCAATAATTATAACTATTTGATTTTAAATGATTTAATTTAACTTAATCACCTGTTTAGGTGGTTGAATATGTAAAGTGTATATTATTCCGACTATCACCCTGTATTTTAAATAAAGTGTTGTATGCATCGCTTGAGCTTAAGGCCTTAAACAGCTTCACAGCCTGATTTTGCTATTTTTATGAGTGTGTAAGTTAATTCAGTACTAAATTACTGTCTTTTATGGATAAATTTACACTTTTCAGTCGCGACATTGAGAAATCCGCTTATGGCTAACAGCAGACAAGCTAAGACAGTGTCCAATCAGGCGATAAGAGTGCGTAGTCGAATAGTGAGTTTCTTTTCACATCTGGGGGCTCTGCGTTTTATGCGGGTTTGCTGGTTCTGCTTTTGTAAGGTGATATGTTGAGAATAATTGAAACTTTATGCCAGTTTATTTATATCGATAAAAAAATTTATTAGATCTTTGCGGCTAACAATACCACACAGCCTGTTATCACTATCTACAATAATAATTCGACCTACACGTTTCCTGATTATAGTGAATAGAGCTTTTTTAACGGGCGTTTCAGGGCTAAGTTTAATTACGTCTTTTTCGACCTTAATAATCAGGGGTAATTCACCTAGTTTTAAATGTAGTTTACCTGCCGCAACCTCTGTAATTATATCGAGTGTTGAAACAATGCCTATAACATTCTGTTCAAAATCAACGACGGGAAAGCCGGTTACATTTTTCTCTTTTGCCAGTTTCAATACGTTATTAACCGTTGTGTTTAACGTTACACTCATAACGGGTGAGGTCATAATGTCTTTGATTAGCGTTGATTGATCCTCAGGTTCTGTCATTTTAATATCCGGGTATGTTGTAAAAAATAGTTGAAATTTAATGACCAGAACAATGTGCCTGAAGTTGCTTCCTGATTATTGCAGTCATATTGGAAGTACTTTAGCATCACAAATTCCCGTGTCTAACAGTTAAGTGTTCAACCCCGCAAAACTACAGATTACAGGTAGAAAATGGCCTATATTACATTCTTAAAATTAATTGCTTTATAAATTATATAGTACAAAAGCATGTCACCAGGTAAATCAGGTGTTGATCAGGTTTCTATAATGCGCATTTTAAGCAAAGTGAATATTTATAGATATATTCTGAGTGTTTGCTCGAGGTCGGTAGTTGTCACTGAATAAGACTGAAAACTGTAAGAATGTCCTGGCTACGTCCGTCTTTATCGGTGCGATAGTGCTGGCCATTAATGTCGGGTTACTCTGAAATTAGTCATTTACGGTCCGATATTAGTATCAATTGCATGGGGGGTTATAGCTTTAACTCGTGTTCAGTTGACGGTCGCAGTTACATATGTAATTACATAAAAGCCCAGCCTGCAAATGGTTCTATTTCATCTCTATTGCTGATAATTAATTGATAAGCATTCGGGTTTAGTGAAAAATCTGAAGTCGTGTCTACTTTCATCTGTTGCAATAAGTAACCGACTAACGAGCGTCTAACCTGTAGTTCTATAATGCCGTCTAACATATTATAGTCATAACTGAGTGCCAGACGTTGTTTGTCTGATAGTGCCGGGTGGGCTTGCAGTTTTAATGTAATTAACTCCATCCAGTCGTCATCATAGTTCTGGCTGGACTCTGCTTCCAGTTCAAGTTTTTCTGCTTCAGTAAAACGAGATAATACAAAGTCTCTAAAATCATAATGCTCATGATCATAAGCGCGCACATGCCAGCGCAAACCATTATTGACCAGTGCATGGGGTTCTATAATTCGGCTTTGCTGAGTTATTTCTCTTTGGCTTAATGAATGATAACCAACTTTTAACTGACTCCTGTTTTTCATTGCACGAATGAGTTGAGCTAAAACGGCTTTTCGGGGTAGGCGAACCGGAAAAGGGATTTCTTCTGCGCTTATGCCGTAGATAGGCTCATTACCAGATGGGTTATCTATTGATAACAGGTTCTGAGCAAACATTTTAAGAACGCTTTGCGGGCTTAAGTCAGCAAATACTTCATCAAATTTATCGCTGGGTACAAAGCTAAACAGGCTAGGATTATATTCAAGGTTATGAGGTGCGAGATCATTGTATAACTTAAGGTCTTTGGTGGCTGCCGGGTCAGAAATGCCGTACGCCTTAGCCAGCATGCTGCGACTAATGTGGCCATTGTAGTAAGCCATTATTTCTATGAATTGTAATCGCTGACGAGTTGCAAATTTTATCTCGTGCAGCATTTTTATATTATCGGCCATGATTCTCTCTTGCTTTTACAGTGCTATCGTTTGCTGCTGTAAAGATAAATTCGTATTGATGGTAAATATAGTATACCTAATACTTTTTATCAACATGATAAAAAGTATTGACATAATAAAATGTATCCACTAGTCTACAACTATACCGCAACGCAATAACTGCGTTATGCAAAGAATAGTGATAACTAAATTAACGATTAGGGGAATAAAAATGGATGACAACAAGAAAAAAGCACTGAGTGCAGCATTAAGTCAAATTGAAAAGCAGTTTGGTAAAGGCTCTGTTATGCGCATGGGTGATAGCGTGAATGTAAATATAGAGGCTATATCGACAGGTTCTATTGCACTGGATGTTGCGCTGGGTATAGGTGGTTTGCCTAAAGGGCGTGTTGTTGAAATCTATGGGCCTGAATCATCGGGTAAAACAACACTGACTTTGCAGGTTATTGCTGAGGCACAGAAGGCGGGTGGCACCTGTGCGTTTGTTGATGCTGAGCATGCGCTTGATCCAAGTTATGCTGAAAAACTGGGTGTTAATGTTGATGAGTTGCTAGTTTCTCAGCCTGATACAGGTGAGCAGGCACTGGAAATTACAGATATGTTGGTTCGTTCTGGCGCGGTGAGTGTGCTGGTTATTGACTCGGTTGCCGCGTTAACACCTAAAGCTGAAATTGAAGGTGATATGGGTGACTCTCATATGGGGCTTCAGGCTCGTTTGTTGAGTCAGGCGTTGCGTAAGTTAACGGCTAATATAAAACGTTCTAATACACTGGTTATTTTTATCAACCAGTTGCGTATGAAAATTGGTGTTATGTTTGGTAACCCTGAAACGACAACCGGTGGTAATGCGCTGAAATTCTATTCATCTGTACGCCTTGATATTCGTCGAATCGGCGCGATCAAAAGAGGTGAGGAGATTATTGGTAATGAAACCAAGGTCAAGGTAGTGAAAAATAAAGTGGCGCCGCCATTTAAAACCGTAAACTTCGAAATACTTTATGGTGAGGGTATATCTCATGAAGGTGAAATTATAGATATGGGGGTTAATTGTAAAATTATAGATAAGGCAGGCGCATGGTATTCATATAATGGTGATCGCATTGGTCAGGGTAAGGACAAGGTGCGTAAGTTTATGAAGGATAATCCGGCGATAGCGGATGAGATTGAGGCTAAGATACGTACGGAGTTAATGCCAAGCAAAGAGGAGATTGCGGCGGCGGCTGCGCTGGCTGACACGGCAGAGAAAAACGAGGAAGTAGAGGTGGATATGCCGGAGCTTGCTGAAGAGAAATAAAGGCTTTTGCCACATAAGCACAGAGGGCGCAGAGTTAATGATGTATGTGAGTGTTAATTATAAGTTTATGCTCTGTGTTCTTCGTGCTTCTGTGGCAGATTTTTAAGAAGGTAAATATGTCTCGTTCAATTAATGAAGTAGCCATTGCTGCGTTATCGCGAAGGGAGCATTCGGTTCTTGAGATACGTCGAAAATTAAAGTTAAAAAACTTTGAAGAAGATGAAATCGGAATCTGTATTGAAAAGTTAATTAATAATAATTTGCTCTCAGAAGAGCGTTTTACTGAAAGTTATATTAATATGCGCAAGCGGCGTGGTTATGGTCCTGGGCGAATTGCTCAGGAGTTGCGTGAAAGAGGTGTTGACGAATCTCTGTTTGCTGATTATCTGGATAAAAATAATCCAGACTGGCAGCGGGTTATGCTTCGCCAATACTGTAAAAAATATGGAAATAAGCAGGCAGCTGATTATGCTGAAAAGGTAAAACGCGCCAAACATTTGCAGTCCAGGGGTTTTCCTTTAGATTGGGTATTTAAACTGGATTCTATGAGTTTAGATGAATATTAAATTCATTTAAATCAATAATTTAATTAATAAAGTTAATGTAATTTAATATGATGACGACAGCAGAAATTAGACAGCAGTTCCTTGAATATTTTAGTAATAAGGGGCATGAGGTAATCGCCTCTAGCTCCCTTGTGCCGGGTAATGACCCAACGCTGTTATTTACGAATGCAGGTATGGTGCAGTTTAAGGATGTGTTTCTAGGGCAGGATGAGCGAAATTATGTGAAAGCAACCAGCAGCCAACGTTGTGTGCGTGCCGGTGGTAAACATAATGATCTGGAGAATGTGGGGTATACCGCACGTCATCATACGTTTTTTGAAATGCTCGGTAACTTCAGCTTTGGTGATTATTTTAAGCGTGATGCTATTAACTATGCCTGGGAGTTTCTAACAGAGGTTTGTGGTTTACCTAAAGAAAAACTCTGGGTGACAGTTTATGAAGATGATGATGAAGCGGCCAAAATCTGGTTAGAAGAAATTGGCATCGACAAAAATTGTTTTTCTCGCATTGGAGATAAACCCGGTGGTAAGAAAAACGAAAGTGATAACTTCTGGTCAATGGGTGATACCGGGCCTTGTGGTCCCTGTACGGAAATATTTTACGATCACGGTGAGGAAATTGCCGGTGGTCCGCCGGGCACGCCTGAAGAAGATGGTGATCGATATATAGAAATCTGGAACCTGGTATTTATGCAGTTTAACCGGGATAAATCGGGCAAGATGAA
>JAPHRB010000041.1 GCA_026197015.1 Gammaproteobacteria bacterium
CGGGCAATAATAAAAAAAGTGTAAAGAAAGATAATGAGGTTAAGGAGTTATCTGGTATTTCCATTATAGGAAATAAAGAAG
Organism: Gammaproteobacteria bacterium; assembly: GCA_026197015.1. Classification (GTDB taxonomy): domain Bacteria; phylum Pseudomonadota; class Gammaproteobacteria; order SZUA-229; family SZUA-229; genus SZUA-229. Next base: position 82 of record JAPHRB010000041.1, read on the forward strand.
CGCCTAAGTCTCTTTACATTGTGCCATGGAAAAACTCTGAAGTTGGCGTAAGGTCAAGTTTAACATCTGGCTTGCTGGATGAATCCATGAGACCTGTTGATAAAGAAGTATTTTTACGGGAGCTTGATTTTTACGAATTAAGCCATTAAATAAATTTAACGGTAGTGCAATTTCATGGTTTATATTAAGAAACTTTGATAATGCGGTGCTAAACTCTATAAAATTCAACATGTTTTTAATTAAATATGAAAACACAACGAGGGAAATATAATGGAATTCATCGAAGCTCTGGTGCGATTTTTCCAAACAGGTGGTGCATTTATGTACCCAATTTTGATTGTATTTGCGATTGGTGCTGCCATAGCTATTGAGCGATTTATTAAGTTAGGCAATGTTCGCCGTGCTAATCGAAAGGTATGGGATGAAGTGCATCCTCTGTTAGAAGAAGGTGATTTTGACCAGGCCAGAGAGTTAATAGCAGATGATGGCTCTACAATTGCCAGTTTGTTAAAAATGGGACTTGCACGACAAGGTTCGGTAAGAAGGCGTGATGACATAGAAATTGCTATGGAAGAAAGTATGATGGAAATTATTCCTCAACTTGAAAAACGTACACCTTATGTTGCGCTGTTCTCAAACATATCAACATTACTTGGTCTGTTGGGTACCATTATGGGTTTGATCGAAGCCTTTACAGCTGTTGCTAATGCAAACCCTGCTGAAAAAGCTGACTTGTTATCCGCAAGTATATCTGTAGCAATGAATACAACAGCATTTGGTTTGATGGCGGGTATCCCCTTGCTTATTACTCATGCATTATTAACAGATAAGACTGGGCAGATTGTAGACAGCCTGGAAATGGTTTCGGTTAAAACACTGAATATCATATCTGAATTTGCTAAACGTCAAGCTGCTTTGGCTGCAAAATAATGGCTAGAAAAAGGCGTTATCGCCGCACAGACAAAGATGTACCAGAAATGGATATTACTACCTTTCTTAATTTAATGGTGGTGCTGGTTCCGTTTCTGTTAATAACGGCTGTGTTTTCACGAGTAACTATTCTGGAATTAAATTTACCAACTTCCAGTGGCTCAAGTGCACCGACTAAATTAAAACTTAATATCGAAGTTATTGTTCGTTCCAAAGGCCTGGAAATAGGTAATGGTCGTCGTGTAGTTGCACGTTTTCCGAAGATCGAAGAAGAATATGACTTTGCAAGTTTGTCAAAACATTTGTTAGAGATTAAAAAGAATTATCCTGATAAAACTGATGCGACAGTATTAATGGAACCAGATATTCAATACGATTTACTGGTTCATGTAATGGATGCAGTGAGGATCGCAGAGGTGTCTCAAAGCGCAGAAGGTATATATGATAAGGTCGCATTGTTTCCAGATATTTCAATTGGTGATGCGCCATGAGACAAAACTCACGTCGTATGAATCGTATGGGGCGCTCCAAGAAAAAGGCGCCGGGTTTAAATCTTGTTTCCTTGATGGACGTATTTACAATTCTGGTTTTTTTCCTGTTAGTAAATTCCTCATCGACAGAAGTACTTGAACCACCCAAAACACTTAAATTACCTGATTCGATCGTAGAAAAGAAGCCTCGGGAAACTGTAGTTGTTTTAGTGACAAGTGAATCAATACTTGTAATGGGTGAAGCTGTGATTTCTACTGCTGACGCTCTGGCAGTCAAACAGTCTGTTATTCCAGAGGTGCAGGAGCGATTAAGGCAACAGCGCGAAAATGTTATTGGTATTAGTACTAAAACAGTTGCTGAAAGTGAAGAAGTAACGGTACTCGGTGATAAGACTATTCCGTTTAAGTTACTAAAAAAAGTTATGTCTAGTTGTACCGCAGCGGGTTATGGAAAAATTTCTCTTGCGGTTATTCAAAAAGCATCACAAACAGACTCATAAGGTTTTATAACGTTGGTTGATCAAGACGTCTCCAAAGAACAGGAAAAAATCAATCTTAAGATTGATGAAGCGCAGCACCGGATTGCAGATCTGGAGAATCAACTGCGCCTTGTTGATATTGAACTTGAGGATTACTTTCAAGACCGCCAGCAGTTTATTTTATTAAGTGAGATTAGTGATCGACTGGATAAGTTGAATAAGCTGGGTGGTGCCTGTCTTTTTTGGGGAGAGAATTGTGATTTAGATAAGTCGATGGCTCATTATAATCGTGTACATAACATGGTTATTAATTACGATGAAAAAGTTAAAGCTGTACAAAAACGACGTGAGTTAATCAAGGAAGATATTCAAAGTGTCATAGCGCAAATTGATTTCTTGCATGAAGAAATCCTGGTCGTACAGGAGCGTGCAGAAGAGCGTTTAACAGAGTTTGTTATTGAACGCGAAATGACGATACACCCTTACCGTCCAATGATAATGCCATGGACGACTCAGGGTGAAGATGAGAAACGTTTCAGACGTATTTTATTAATCACGCTATTGCTTACTATTGTAATGGGTTATTTGATACCGCTCTGGGACTTACCAGTACAGACACGTGATGAGCTAACCGAGGTGCCTGAGCGACTAGCGAAGCTGGTTATTAAGAAAGCGCCACCACCACCACCGCCAAAAGTGCAGCCAAAGTTAGAAGAGAAGAAAGATAAAAAAGATAAAAAAGCCAGGAAAGATGTGCCTAAACCTAAAACAGAGAAGGCGAAAAAAGCACGTAAAGTCGCTGAGACTGCAGGATTACTTGCCTTTAAAGATAACTTCTCCGAGTTAATGGATAGTTCAATTGATCAGAAGTTAGGCTCACAGGCTCGTTTAAGTAATAAGGGGCAGAAGTCGCGTAAGATTTCACGTTCCTTAGTAACTGCTCAAGCTTCCAGTGCCTCAGGTGGTATTAGCACTTCATCACTTAGCCGTAATACGGGTAGTGGCGGCAAGAGTACGGGGGGAGTCGAATTCTCCAGGGTAGAAAGTGCCATTGGTGGAGACTTCTTTGGAGAAGAGCGACCATTAAGTGATGGGCCGGGGCCATCAAGAACAGATGAAGAAATTCAAATTGTTTTCGATCGATACAAAGCGGCATTATATAGAATATATAACCGTGAGTTACGTAAGAATCCGACTCTACAAGGTAAGATCGTTCTGAAGTTAACGATTGAACCGAATGGAAGTGTATCGGCCTGTAGTATTGAGTCAACGGATATGGACTCAAAGGACCTGGAGAAGAAAATTGTAGAGCGTGTTAAGAAGTTTAACTTTGGTGCTAAGGAAGATGTACCAGCAATTACCATTTTATATCCGATAGATTTCTTACCTGCAACATAGGTGGCGAGGCTTAATCGGCATTCATAGCCTGTTAAGAGCCCATTTTTCAAATGTTTAGTATTAATTCAGGGCTAAAACCTTAGGCCCTGATTTTTCCTTCTATTGCGCTCGCAATGACAATATGGCGTGTTTTGCCTGCCTTTTGTCGCTATTTGGTCTGTTAGATGCCCTCATAATGAATACAATAAATGCATAACTGGTATTCGGGTTAATTTCCTATAACACTACCGATGCGAAATGACATAAGTTAATAATTACACAGTCAACAAGTTAATTCTGAAGGGCAGGTTAAATAAAACTGGTTTCCCTGACTGTAATATACTAAACTCCCTAAAAAACAATAACTTATAAGATCTATCTAAAATAAGTATTAATACTGTAATTGAGTACGTTTTCACAATTTCAAGGGGTGTAAGAATGTATAATTGGAACTGTAACTAATTGATAAAAGAGGAAAAACTGGGTTTGACAAATATAAAAGAAGGATAGATGTTTATAACAGGAATAAAGAAAATATTTAAATCTGTACCGATTGCAGCAAGTGTAATCACCGGTGCATTTTTTTTATTGCCTGTAGAAAATGCACTTGCGGTTGCTAATCTTAACCTGTCTACTAACTTTCAATCTGTGGATAGTAGCCGTAATTACATGGATTCGGCGGGGACCTGGGATACAGCTAATAATCGTGAAGCGACTAACGATAACCCTTTTGCTGCAGCAGGGTTTCCCGATGGCGGGGATACATTCCAGTTAATTATTAATAATGTCGCGACAACGGGTAATGCCAATCGGGCTTTTGACCTGGCTATTTCAGTAGACCTGCCAGCAAGTAATGAAATTCGCTTACCTCAGGCTAATAATTTTCCAGTACCGGTGGCTGCAACATCCATTTCCGGCAGTTCAAGTTGTAGTGCATTAAATAATGTTAGTGCTACTCAAACGGGCAAAACAGTTAACTTTTCATTCGGAGCACTTGATGTTCTTTCACCCGATTGTCGATATGTTTTTAATCTAGGTTTAACAACAAACAATACGGTTCCTTATGGGCTTGCTTGTGATCCAGGTGATGCTGCCTGTGATGTAAGGTTTAATATTACGTATAACGAAGTAAACAATACCCTGCCATCAGAAAACCGTTCGATTACCCATCAGGCAGATGTAAATGCGGGTATTTTGATTTTAAACAAAACGGGTACAACAGTTTCGGCCGTGGATGGAAGCATTGTAAGTTATGACATCGAAATTGAAAATCAGGGCGACGGTGGTTTATTTAATGTAACACTGACAGATACTGATAGTATTCACTTTTCTCTGGATCAATTAACCATTGCCCCACCATTTGTGCCGCCGGATAGCCAGCCTGCACCCGGTGCAAATACATATACGTTTAATTATTTATCTTCTCTTCAGTTAACTACTGTTGTCGCCAGTGGTCAGGCCGATATAACCCCGGATGCAGCCAGTTGTAATATTTTAAATTCAGCCGGTGTTATTGATAGAACAGGAGTTGTAACAGCCTCTGATAGCGGTAGCGTTCCTTATGATACAAGCAACCTGTTAACCATTGACCATGATGCAAGTAGTTACTGTGAATTATGTGGTCAGGGTGAGGTCTTTATTGATGTTACGAATATTGGTGGTATTACATTAAATAATGTCACTGTTACAGAAGACTTAAATCAAAGTGTGCTGGGTTCAGGTTTATCTGTTGTAAGTGGGTCAGTTGAATATAACGGTGTGTCGGTTGGTGATCCATCACCAGGTGCCGGTGGTACATTTATTTTTAACGTAGGCTCAATGGATAGTCCGGCTGATGGTACCCCGTCAATCCCGCCAACAGATACTATTCGTATTCGTTTTTTAGTTGAGCGTACAGCAGGTGATGAGCAGGGGCTGGCAAATATTGATCCGGCAGATACACCAACTACCGATCTTTCGGTTGAAGCCACGGCTACATTTACATCAGTATGTGGTGCTAACCCGGCAGTAATTACAACAGGTATTGATACTTTATTATTACGTCAACCAAATCCAGTAGTTACAAAAACCGGCTGGAATACAGATGCGGCTCAAACATTAGCTACCGCCGGGCCATATGTCTATGGCCATGATAACGATCGTGTAATCTGGGAAGTGTCTGTACAAAACGCTGGTAATGCTGATTTAGAAGATTTATTAATTGCAGATACAATCGGTGGTAATTTTGACTTCACCGCTGTTTGCGAAAATGAACCTGATGCGACAGCAACCGCAGCGACATTAAATGCAGCGGTAATGCAGGGAACCTGTATTGCCAGATCGGGATTAACACCTTCAACCTTTGCCCCACCAGCTGCACCAGATATAGCGGCAGGTGTAACAGCAAATTATTATTATGTTGGTGTAATTCAGGGAACCTGTTCTAACGCTACTAATACATCAGATGTGCAGTGGGGTTGTGAAGGTGAAGGTGCCGCGGGCGGTGTTAATGCGAGTAACAGTAATATACCGGCAGCAAATATTTTAGACACAGCAGACTTAAATACATCCGTTAGTGCCTTCGCAGATTTAGATCCAGCTGTAACTGACCAGTTAGTGGTTAATGTTGAATTCACCGGAACGCACCCAACAAACTTTGGTGCGCAAGCTCAACCTGCGGGTAGCCGTGGTCGAGTTACTGTCACTATTACAAACGATACGGGTGGTACGGTTAGAAATATTGATCTGGATAATGTGTTACCGCCAAATATTTATGTAGTAGATCC
>JAPHRB010000016.1 GCA_026197015.1 Gammaproteobacteria bacterium
AAAAAGATAAAGATCAACATGGATGTAACTTTGAATTAATCGAGGCCTACATAATTCATGATGATATACCTCAGGTACTAAGAACCATAGCTCGATTTACTGATACTGAAGGACTCTCACTTGTTAAGCATGATGTTGAGTTTGAATTATTCTTAAAATCCTTGAACCTGGACATTCCAAAAAGTCCATGTCATGAGTATCTGCAACTACAAAATATCAAATTTCTCTCAAATCAGTAAAAAGTTACATAAAAGCGAAATAATCCGTTAAAATATCATTATTACGGATTAATCTTTAAGTCTAAATATGGCTAAATCAGGTCAAGCTCGCGTTCCATCCCCCACAGAACGACGCCATTTATTTGAGGTTATCCAGGAACATCGTCACCCTGAAAAAAATACAGCCATTATGCAAATTAGTTTTAAGCTGGGGCTTCGCGTGCAAGAGATCGCCCTATTAGAATTTAAAGAAATTTGCCGTTTGGGACGCGTTAAAAAATGTGCTGTGCGTGATTTTGAGCTGCATCAGGTTATAACATTACCTGCGTCTTATACTAAAGGCGCCAATGCTTTGGGTCGCTCTAAAACAAAGTATGAACGTAAAACCGTTAGCTTCAGTGTTGATGAGTTTGATCGCATTGTTCGCCAAATTGAAAACCTGGCTCTTGCAAATGCTGATATTAACCCTGCAAACTTTTATCCTGATGTTAAGCAGCATAAAGGTAAATCAAGAGACTTGCCCCTAATTGATGCAGAACTTCGAAAGGCGTTAACGGATTATCTAGTATTGCGACTCGAACAAAAAACAAGTGTTAAACCGGGTGATCCATTATTCGTCACACAGAAAGGTGGCCCCTACTCTCCTAATACTCTACAGGAACACATGGCGCTGATGCTGCGGGATTGGGCTGGTATTGAAAAAGCGAGCAGCCATTCGGGGCGTCGCGCTTTAATTACTGACGTTATTCACAAACAAAAGAAATCTGTTAAAGTTGCTCAGAAAATAGCAGGTCATGTTAACCCATCGACCACGATTATTTATGAAGAACCACCAGAAGAAGAAATATCTGAAGCGTTAAATAATATATCTTAAGATCATTTAATGAGTTTGTGTGCACTATATAATATTCACTATTTACATTGAAATAATTGTCAAAAATAATTTAAAATATTGGTTGATAAAGTGTGGGATGATATTTCAAAAAATTTATTAATTAATTTTGTAACTATTATTATAGATCCTGTTTTCAATCACACTATTGAATTATTTGGAAATTATTTATTTAAAATATTGATTTAATGAGTCCTACAAAGAAGTTAGAATATCTGGGACTCGTTGTATATATATAATCATGCTCTATATACAGAATGAATGTATTTAAGTGATTCATCACATACCTAGATATTCATTCAGTTAGTACACCTTCTATTTTTACACCCGTATAAAATTCGCTATTTTATCAACACAATACTATATCTGTTGCATTGCAAAACAACATAAAATTTAAATTACTACAAATAATAAAAACGCATATAAAATATAATATCAGACTGAACTATCTTTACATTACTCATGATTTTATGATTAGTTCAGACGATAGATTCATATTCATTTGTATTATTTACAAATGAATTAACTATGTTTTTTTAACGCTATAGAAATACTTTTCTGTCAGTTTGTCTAAGGGACATAAAAATACTATAAAATAAAAGGGAACAATGTAAGTGAAAAAATTTAACGTTTACAATTATCATCGCTCCCTTTCATATATCAGCAATCTGCGATTTTATTACACAACAGTAATGCGTGTACGAGCCGTGCCCACTACTGCACCCGTCACCCAATGAAGAAACTCTACCGTTACTTCATAAACACCAGACTGGTCTGGAACTATAATTAAGTCATATCGCTCTGCAGAGCTGGCTTTAATAGTTGTAGCCTGAACCGTTTGTGGCAAAGCGCGGCCATCCGACATGTGAATAGTTGCATTAAGCCCACCAAAGGTAATTCGCTGTGGCAGATAACCTGCGCATATATAACGAATTAACAGTGAATCACCTACATTAACGGTTGGCGCTATACTTGCGGCGGTTAGAGCAGACTGCGCCCCATCAACACCGGTAATAATGAAATAATCAGGATTCAGCGAATTAAAACCTTCATCACCTCCACAAGTCCCTGCCCTCCAGTTTTTATTATGCCAACTGGAGTCGATTTCATCACAGGCCCAAATCACTTCCTTATCATAAGTAGGTCCCCCTGAAAACAAGGTCCCGGGGCCTTCAGGTGGATCAATAATCAGAGCGCCATACATACCCATTTCTGCATGCAATACCGTATTGGTATGACAGTGATAGAAATAAGTACCCGCATGAGAGGCTTTCCATTGGTAGGTGTAAGTTCCGTTCACATCAAATGAATAATGACCGACACCATCGTTTTCAGTGCTAGGCTCGATACCGTGATGATGTATAGTGTGAGTGCCTTGCATCATACTACCAGCTGTTAGCACAGTATGAACAATCTGGCCCTGGGTCATTCGCATTGCCGGAGAAGGAAACGCCCCGCCGCCCATACCCATACCACCACCTTCATTAAAACCCCACATTGTAATAGTATTACCGTCATCCATAGTCATCGAGCCATTCATATGGGCTGAGCGATTAAACGTTACATCGGCTGCAACCAGGCCGGGTGTTGTTGGTGAATCAGGATATATATAACAAGAGCCGCCACCGCCGCCACCTGAATGCATCATAAAAACTGGTCTAAGAATTTTACTCATTATCATTCCCCTTTATTTAAATGCGATAGTAGTTGCAAGGCCAAACTGATACAGGCCACCGCCTGCGGTTTGTGTCATTTCATCATGGAAGTGCATGGGGAAATAACCTTTAGTTACCTGTGGCCAGGAATCTGGTGGAACCTCATAGGGATAAATCACATCGAGTGAACCTATGTTATTAGGAAGTAAGAGTGTGTCTTTTTTCCACACAGTATTTCTGGGCTGACCATTTTCAGCTAGCCACTCGACATGATTTGCATGAAAGTGTACTGAATGCATACACATACCTGCATTCAAAATTCGAACCAAGGTGCGATCACCAATAGAACCCTCCAAACGAGTTTGCTGATTGTATCCAGAGTCGATATCTGGATTACCATATTCAGGGTGACCGGGCACCCGCATTGTACGACCGTTGATTGTGAAATAATAAGGATTAAAAGTAGATGAAGGTGTACGTCCGCGACTCACCTCATCATGCCAAATCGGGTCTATATCGTTCGTCACCCAGACATACTGTTGCACGAATGTAGGGCTACCGTTATACAACTCATTGCTACTCCCAGCATGCATCACGGCAAACCCGCCATGTAAACCAAGTAAGCGATTGAAGGGCGCATTAAGCTTGTCATAAAACATATAACTTCCTGCATTATTTACAGTGAAACTAATCAACTTACTTTGACCACCATTAATGATTCCACTATCTACGACTCCATCAATAACAAAACTGTGGTCGCTGCTTAGCGTGTTTACAATGGTTATTTCAACTGTATCACCTTGCTGAACAATAACTGATTCTCCAGGAATATTTAATTGTGATAATGAGTCGCTAAAACCTTTGAAATAAACATCTACACCATCTGGCATAGCTATATAACCATCAGTAATATAAAAGGTTTTGCTAATAGTTGCCGCAAAGGATCGAGGGGACCAGCTCAATAAACCGAGGCTAGTAGAAACTGCTCCGGTAATACCTGCTGTACCTAATTTAAGAAAATCTCTTCTTTTCATAGTTTTCTCACTTTCGTGTTTGAATTTTTATATCAACCGAGTTTTTTTCAGGCAACAAAACACCTTAAAAGCTCTAATCAGACGATTCATGCTCGCACTGAATGGTTGAACGTATTAACTGATTTATTAAGTAGCGGTGCTTGAGTTAAAAGCTGCAACTTAACTGTCACGAATGGTTTATGAGATAGGAGGTGGGGTTACTGGTTTTGAATTATGAGATATGTAATTTAATTCGGAAAACATACGTGATTCTTTATCAGCAGGTTGCTCAAAATTAAAGCCACCTGGTTTAAATTCAATATATACATGCGCACTATAAACCTGGCAGTGTAAACAACCTGAATCGCAACAAGAAAAGTCACATGTTGAATCGTTAGCCAGCTTTATTTCAGAGTTGTCTTCAGTAGAATTGGTATGACAGTGAGAAGTTAATTCCTCTTGCCCTGCCGCATTAGAATTCTCTGTTATAGAGAACGAGGCAGTAGTTGTGTCTGTAGAATGTTTGCAGCCATTATAAGCTATAACATTTTGTGAAAATATTAGTACACCTACCACAAAGTAAGAAATGAGGTTAAAACGTATTTTTACATATTGATTACTGAGCAGCATTAAGCAATTACCAATTATTTAAAAATAATTTTTATAGAATAATATACACCTTTTTCAATAATGAAATTAATATTGAAAAAGGTCAATATTAATTTTTATAAGCATATAAATTGATTATATATCTGCACTATGGTTAATAGTTTGAGATATATCCAGTAATATTTTTTTACTGGATATGTCTCAGTTTATAAATGAATATCATTAACAAAAACCGGGTTTCCTTGTCAAAATATGCTCTTTAGTGTTATCCACTCGAACCAAACTCTATTAAACACCAGAAATTGCTTTGTTTGATCTACCTTAAACAGCTCATAGCTTTATACATTCAAAATGTGTATTTTATTAACTTCTTCTAAGCCATTCACCATATATTTTATCTGACCAGTAAGATTGGATCCAGGCTAGCACAGAGTCAATTTCTTTATCGCTAAGTTTGTCTTTAAAACCAGGCATAGTTCCTCCCATTGCCTGACCACCTTCACGCACTATATTTCTTAACGAGTTATGATCATGATGCCAGGCATGTGCTGTTCCATTTAATGGAGGAGCAGGGTAATTTCCTGTTTCATCTGTCTTGCGCCAGTTGCTAACACCTCTTGCATTTTTCATATGACATGAAGAGCAATTCTGCTCATAGATTTTAGCTCCTTTCATAACCATTGACTTGTTATACCAACGAGTAATTCTTGATTTTTTCCTATCGGAAAATTGATTGCCAGTATGACCTGCACCTGCAAATACTGGTGTGATAAATATTGAACTTAATATAAATATAGTAAGAATTGTAACTTTCATAAATTAATCCCGTTTTTTAGTTGAAAAGTTTCATCAACTACTGAATAACTAGTGTTTTTTAATATTGTGAATATCATATTTAAACCAATATATAAATCTCTTGTGAGTTAAATATTTTTAGAAAAGAGAAGAGAGAACATGATAAATAACTTCAACAGAGTTTTCTGAGAAGATTCAATCTAGTACTAATATTTTGTTTATACATGGTTTTCAGGAAACTAGTTGTATAGGAGGGCGAAACAAAGAAGATAAGGGAGGGATGACTAGTCCTTCCTTAAATGCTTGCGACGTTATATTAACCAGATTTAATTCTATTTCACAAGTTGCTTGGATAAATATAGCGGCAGATGAAAAACATTGATTGTTGTTGCATTGATGTTTTTCATTACAGCTATGTTGCTTGCAATGATCACATGATGCCCCCTTCTGTATACTTTGTTTATATAAGTAATTTTTTACAGAAGGTCTTTCATTGAATGATGAGTCATTATTTAAATTAACTTTTGAAGTTGGCATCAACCCCTGTAAAGGCAGAATAAATAGAGCTAATACTATTAAATTAATCAGGGCTATTTGATAAGATTTTCGCATTTACATAACTTGTTAAATAGTTTATAAAAAATTAGTAGCTATAGGATATTCTTACGGTAAATAAGTTCAATATAGTCTGACACATATTAATAAATATCTTTTAAATCACGTATGAATAAAATAACACCTAATACTTTTTCAGTTTTTTAGTTTTGCCAAATACATTTAAACTGAATTGCAATTAATTAGCCGAGCATATTAACATCTATATATTTATTTATGATTATCAATGACTGTGTTCTTGTCCCGGGTTCTCAAGGTTCTCTAGCTCAGTTTCCTCCAGATAATGAATAAAAGCACGCTTCAGATTTTCTGCAAGGCCGCTACCCAGTTTTTCTCCTGTTTTTACGATAGTCATTTCTATCTGTTCTACTGTTGCCTGCAATAAATCATATGTTATGTATATACACCCTGCTTCGACATGAACATTCTTAATCCCCATCATGTTTTCGAGGTCAGTGACGATTACACTTGACTGGTTCTCGGTTAATGGTCGCTTCAGTTTAAGACTTCTCTTTTTGATTACTTCATGACCATGTTGTTTGGGTGCAGGATGACCAGGTAGTCCAATATACAGATGTAGGTTAGCTTCAAAACGGTTACGACATTGATCAGAACAAAAATAGTAGGTCTTGCCATTATGCATTATCGTGTTGGCCACAAGTTTAGGATCAATACTCATTAGACAGACTGGATCTTGTACCATTTCTATGCCATTCATTTTAGTCATTCCTGTTTTATCAGTATTATAAGAAAGTCGGGTGAAACATGACATTACATATCTGTTATAGTCATATCCATAGCTCAATTTCATAGTGACTCATTACTGCATGTAATATATCACTTCTTGTTATAATGCCTTTTAATTTTCCATCAGTAACAATTGGCATAGCGCCTACGCGCCGCTCAATAAACAGACGAGCTATATAACGCACATCTGTTTGCTGGCTAGCGGTCAACACAGGCGATTGCATCAACTGTTCGACTTTATCGTTTACCTTATGTGATGCAGGATTCTTTAGGTAGTTGCCATATAACCCTGCCATGTAGCGTAAAATATCTCGGTCTGAAACTATACCTGTCACTTTCCCATTAGATGAAATAACCGGCAGATGACGAAGATGGGTTGTCTGAAAAATTGTTAGTGTCTGCTCAACTGACATTTTTGATGTCAATGTCACCACAGGTGTGGTCATGACCTGTCTGGCAAAAAGTTCAGGTCCGTTCTCTGGTAACTTATCAACAGCTTTGTACGCATAATTCGCAGTTAACGACAGCTTATGTTTATCTGAAAATTTATGGCGCTGCTTTGGAGCAATTGTCCTGCTCGGATCAATGGCTTCCGTTTTATTCACAAATCGTCGATCAAAAATTTTTTCCAGCGGCATAAGATCATGATTATTAGGACCCTGTACATAAAAAAACATCAGAAATTGCCACGCATATATTTTTTCACTACACCTTCATTATCTATATTTTTTACGGATTTATGATTGTTTGAAAAATTATAAATCGGTACCCATATCAAAGTGAAATACCAACCGTAACCATAACTTTCAATCGCACCCAGTAAAAAACTTTTCCAGCTGATCCATTCAAAGCCTGGCAATAATTTTTGCCAGGCCTGATACATGGCGTGTTCTGGAAATAGAAAATCAAAACCTACACATATAATAAAACTGATCATTAAAAATAGGCTTGTGGCATGCCCTACAGCAATCAGCGAAATACGATGGTTCATGATTCATCTCCTTTTAGGTATTTTTCAGGTTCTGACTCAAATTTATCCAGACAATCACACGAACAGAATCGGAATAAATGTCCTTCATGCATTTTTCCATAACCCTGCTCTTTTTCAACGTTCATACCACATACTGGATCAATATCATTAGGTTTCATGCTATCACCGTGCTGGTGATGACCGTGACCACCGTGGATCATATGAGCATCACAGCCAAAACGCATCATTAAATAAAACACGCCGGCAAATATTAAAAATGATAACCAGCCTTCCATTTCTACCTCCTATGGGATTTACCCCTTAATTATTACTAATTGATATCTCTGCATTAATAATAAATTATCCATATAACTATAATCTAAATATTCAAAGTCATAACCTATCGGGTAGGAAAAATCATCCGTAAACTCCATACCACATATCTCTTGTAAGCAGTAACAAAATAAGATCAAATTCGCTCATAAATTATAGTTATAGTATATCCAATTACATATATATTAATGCTTACACAAAGATTAAATATATTTAATCTTTGTGTAAGCATTAATAAACATGTTTCATGTAATACTGGCCATTAAAATTAAACAGTCTTTATGCGCTAAACATTAATACCTAAGGTACATAAACTTGGTGTTGGAGTTAATTAGTATGACATTTTGAATTATTGGTGCTTAATTGCATCACTGGTACGTGGTTTATTTATACTTCAATTGAATACACATCCAATAGAGATACTGGCAATAACTTTTCTAGAAGTCTAAAATTGTGGGGCAGCAAGTAAGTTTACAATAAAACAATAATTAACCCTGAGAGCATTCTCCGATTAACCACAGGGCACAAATACTTAATTATGCTTAGAATCTTAAATTAAATATATTCAAATGATAAAGTTATCGAAATCAAATATTTCTGATCAATCATGCGACAGTAAAGGCGGGGCCGCTATTTCCATACGGAACTTAGCTCAAATTTTGGTTGTCATCATACTATGGGCAATCTGCTACCCGTTGATAACAACAGGACTTGATGCATTTTCTCCATTACATTTTGCCAAGCTGCGCAGTTTAATCGCTGGTGCTAGTCTTCTTATTGCAGGAATTATACTTAAAAAATCGATTATACCTGAGAAAGCTACATGGCCTGGTCTAGTCATTATTTCATTAACTTTTACATCGCTCGGATTTACGGGTATGTTCCTCGCGGGCGGACGCGTCACACCAGGGCTTGCAACAGTCATCGCTAATGTGCAACCCCTGTTAGCCGCTTTGCTGAGCTATTTTTTTCTTACTGAACGATTAAGCAGAGAAAATGGTTTGGCACTTCTAGTTGGTTTCGTGGGTATTGTGGTAATCGCATATCCTGGGTTAACTGAGCAATCGTCAAACAGCACACCAGTGGGCATTGGTTTTGTTTTAGTTGGCGCAACCGGTGTAGCAATTGGAAATGTCATACTTAAAAATATTGCAAATCAAGTTGACCCTCTTATCGCAATGGCATGGATACTTTTAATAGGTGCCATTCCATTAGCCATTGCAGCATCAGTATTTGAACCAGATAACACATTGCATTGGAACCTGACATCAATTATTAACTTACTAGTCTTGTCAATTTTCGGGACTGCTATGGCTTTTATGTGGTGGCTGGATCTTTTGCGCAGGATAGACTTAAACGTGTTGAATGCATATACTTTTCTTACACCCGTAGTTGCTTTATTTATCGGCATTCTCTTCTACAGCGAGCAACTTCTTCTGATTGAGTGGTTCGGGGTTGCTATTATCGTGTTTGGCGTATTCCTTGCCAGCCGTATAAAAAAGGTTACATCTCCAACCTCCATAAAACTCTCAAACACAGAATAAAAATGATTTTTGATTGAGATATAGAAAACCTTCAATAGTTATACTACAACTTTCGGATGTTCTTTGTGGCCATGCATAAACCATGAATGTGAAGCTAGCAAAAAAAACAAAGTGAAATTAACAATACAATAACAATCATGACTGGTTGTTTATAGTTAATAATCAACGTAGAGGTTTTATTCATATGCTCTAGTGGGTCTTATAATTTGCATAAGCCAAATGAGCACAGAAGGTATAAGCAACCATTGTAAAAATGGCATACCACCAACCTCGATAATCGGTACGATTGGCATCAGTTCTGTATAACCCCAGGAATTAGTAATACGTGTATTTACGATCTCACTAAAAATGGTGTAGCCCAGGCCGAGTATGGTGAACAAAATAATATTACTCAATGCTGGTGAATAAATCCAGCTTCTTGATCGATTCAGCAATGATACAATCCAGAACACACTAATCAAAATTAACATGTCTCCCAATGTGCAGTGTATTAATCCGTAAATGATATAGCTCCATTCACTTTCATGCCACACAGTATAGAGAGGGAACTGTGCTATCTCCCATAGCAACTGCAACGGCACTGACAGCATTAATAATTGTACTTCCGGAATTTTTTTCCATGATTGAATTCGTCTAAATGAAATATTATTTTTAATATTTTCTTCTTTCGAATCTGTTAAAAAAAAGTAGTGCATGAGTAAAATCAAGACCAGTAATACGAGAGGTATAAAAAGCACTTTTTCCATCAAATCAAAACAGTTGAAAACTGTAAATTGATGTTTTATAGAATCCATCATATTTATAAAACATCCACTGCAGTAGACTCAGATTAATCGGAAAGTAAGTTGTTGTGACAAGATACGTCATTTAACCCTCCTCCATTTGATATTTTTTCAGATATAACTTTTCGCCAATGAATATGACCAGTACACCTATCAACGACGCATAGATAACCATCATATCGGTAGAGGCTTTCACCACCAAAAATACACCCAGAATTACCACATCAAAAATAATCGCTGCGATCAGAATAGCAGCGTTGGCGTTAATTTCTTTACGCAGATAACGAAACACTCCCCAATGTACGGCAATATCCATCAGTAAATAGAAAATTGCGCCCATCGATGCGATGCGACTTAAGTCGAGAAATATGGTCAGTAATATCGCGATCACTACCGTATAAACCAAAGTGTGTTTATGAATACTACCGGGCATACCAAAATGACTGTGTGGTACCAGTTTCATATCAGTGAGCATAGCAAGCATGCGTGATACGGCAAATACGCTTGCGATAACACCCGAAATGGTGGCAACTATCGCTAATACAACAGTGAACCATAATCCGTAATCGCCAAAGGCTGGACGCGCCGCCTGTGCCAGCGCGAAATCTTTTGCTGTTATGATTTCAGCTAAAGTAAGGTTAGCAGCTACTGCCATAGCAACCAGGAAATAAATAACCACACAAATAGTTATTGAAATTATGATGGCCCGCCCAACATTACGGTGCGGATCAATAATTTCCGAACCGCTATTAGTAATGGTGGTAAAGCCTTTATAAGCCAGAATAGCTAATGCCATTGCCGCTATAAAACCTGTAACTGATGTGTCCGCTACATTCGCAGAGCTAGCCTCAAAAGAAACATCAGCAAACCACAAACCAGCAATAGCAAAAATAATAATACCGCCAATTTTAATAAACGCCATCAGAAGAGAGAACAGACCAATCATACGATTACCTGAAATGTTCAGCAAAAAGGCAAAAATTAATACAGCCACGCCCAAAGCAGGCACAATCCAACTGCCAGGTTCAATATCAAATAATTGTACGCTGTAGGTACCGAATGTCCGTGCCACCAGACTTTCATTGATAACCATCGAAAAATACATAAGCAGAGCACCGGCAGCAGTTATTGTTCCTCTGCCATAAGCTTTTTGCAGGAACATAGCAATGCCTCCTGCAGAAGGAAAGGCATTGGACATTTTTACGTAGGTGTATGCGCTAAAAGCAGTGACAACTGCCGCAGCAAGAAAAACAAGTGGGAATATTGAACCTGCGAGTTCCGCAATTTGCCCAGTTAGTGCCAGTATGCCTGCACCGATCATTACGCTGGTTCCCATGGATACCGCGCCCACAAGTGTCAGACTATTTTCTTTATATTGTGATGATCTATCATTGTGTGAGTGATCTTTCATTATTACCTCTGAGTAATGATTAAAGTTCAGTTTTGTCGATGAGATAAATACCTACAATAACCTCGCTAACACTTATACACGATTAAATTAAGACAAAACTACGCACGTTTATAAAAGTAGCTTCATAAATTTACTGTTAAATTTATCTGCCTGCCCCTCATATAGCACACTAGATATTGCAGCTATTTATTATTAGATGTAGCCATACTAAGGTCGCCCCGCAAGAGTAAAAATAACTCAACTTCAGAATTTATCTCGAGTCCGTCTCAGCTTATTTACACATGCATCCGTGTTAGTGATTGCATACCACTGACAGCAAACACTCTCCACTCCCTGGCCAACAGACCTGCACCTACAACCAATAACAGTATCAATACTATAAATTTCATATCACAATCCTTAGGACCATCCCTGGCAATTCGCTTAAAAATAGACTTTATTCCGAGTGAATATAATTATTTATTAAGCCGATGTTTCCTTATTTTATTAGTTTTATTCATTTCCATACTATTCTGCATCATCTGTCCCATCATGTCCTGCATCATATCCATGCGATTTTCCATCATCTTCATGTGTTTTTTCATGTCCATGTCCATGTCCATGTCCATCTTCATGCCCATGCCCTGTTTCTCCTTGCCACCCATCATGCCCATCTTCATATCCTTGCCGCCCATCATCTTCATGCCTTGTTGCATGCTTTTCATGTGTTCTTCAATCAGGCGATCACGTTGATCCGGGTTTTTGGTATTTTTAATTTCATTCATTTGCTGCATCATTTTTTTCTTTTGCTGCTGCATATTGCCCATGTCACCTTGCATGGTCTTGTCTCCTGCTTTATTGGCATGCTGTGCATCTTCAGCATGAATAGCTGACAAGGGTAGAATGTATATCGCTGCTGTAAGTAATATAAGTTTAGCGTTCATGATTATTCCTCTTTTCATCTGATTTACCAACACGGTTTCTGTAACCTGTTTTAATTAAAAACAGTTACTAGAATCATCTAGTAGAACTCCTTAATTTTCGAACACTTACCCCATTCCTTTCGGGTAAATTAAAATAGCATTTCAATCAGTTTCAACCTGTTTTATATTACGCGTTCAATACCGAGACTCCAGTTAAAAAATAGTATGTGCTTATCGGCAATACTGAATCAGGATGACACAGATACCAGCATGCAAAATTCCGTATGTTGTTCTTTAACGTATCCAATTTTGATGGCGGGATATCCGCTGTAATATTTCTATAATTTTAAACATCTATTGCCTAAAATTTAACACATTAAATTATGAAAAAACCACTCACTTTTATCAGTTAATTTTCATTACGGTTGTCAATTTAGCTATTCAGTTCTTTGTGCCTGTGCTTATATTCGTCCTCATTAATTTCACCGCGCGCATAACGTTTTTCCAAAATCATAATCGGACTTTCATCATGCGAACTATTTGATTTTTTATCTGTAGTGCGCAACATTTTTATTACAAGATAAATGAGTACAATCCAGAATACCCACATGAACATACCACCAAAAACTACCCAGCCATCATGATTAAACATAGTTAATTTCCTTTGTTAAAGTTTCGCTTTACGTAAACGAAGAGCATTAGTTATCACCGATACTGAACTAAAACTCATCGCCGCCGCTGCAATAATTGGTGATAGAAGAATACCAAAGAAAGGATATAAAACACCCGCTGCTACCGGTACGCCAGCTGAATTGTAAATGAATGCAAAAAATAAATTTTGGCGAATATTCCGCATGGTCGCACGACTCAGTCGCCTCGCTCTAACGATACCAGTAAGGTCGCCTTTCACCAAAGTAACACCTGCACTTTCCATGGCGACATCCGTACCGGTCCCCATGGCGATACCCACATGCGCCTGAGCCAGTGCCGGAGCATCATTGATGCCATCACCCGCCATGGCGACAATATGTCCTTCAGACTGTAACTTTTTAACCACCTCTGATTTTTGCTCTGGTAGCACTTCTGCATGAACCTGATCAATATTAAGTGTTGATGCAACAGCCATCGCAGTAGTTTTACTATCTCCGGTTAGCATAACAATATTTATGCCTTCAGCATGTAGACTTGAAATAGCTTCTGGTGTGGTTTTTTTCACCCTATCAGCCACACCAATTAAACCGGCGGCTATACCATCAATCGCAATTAGCATAACCGTTTGACCTTCAGCTCGATGTTTGTCGGCCTGGCTGGGTAAATCGGCTACATTGATACCCTGGCTTTGCAATAATTTTGAATTTCCCAGCGCAACTTTATGACCGTCAACATCACCAATAACACCTTTACCGGTAATTGACTGAAAGTTTTCTACCTGAATTAAATTAATGCCTCTTTGTTCTGCTCCACGAACAATGGCTTCTGCCAGAGGATGCTCAGATGCACGTTCCAGGCTTGCAACCATTGTCAGGGTCTGTTGCTCATCAAAAGCACCCGTTGCGATTACCGAAACCAGTTCAGGTTTACCTTCAGTAAGCGTACCTGTTTTATCGACCACCAGAGTATCTACCTTTTCCATGATCTCCAGCGCTTCTGCATTTTTAATCAAGACACCTTCCATTGCGCCACGACCGGTTCCAACCATGATGGAAATGGGTGTTGCTAAACCGAGCGCGCAGGGACAGGCAATAATCAAAACAGCCACTGCATTGACTATGGCATAGGCGAGCCTGGGTTCAGGCCCCCAGATGCCCCATATGAGAGCAGATAAAGCGGCAATCAGCACCACTATCGGCACAAATATACCGGAGACCATATCAGCCATTTTCTGAATCGGCGCACGGGAACGCTGCGCCTCGGCAACCATATTTATGATTTGTGACAACAGAGTATCAGCACCAATTTTTTCAGCTCTCATCAGTAAGCTACCGGTACCATTTACTGTCGCGCCAATTACTTTTTCGCCCTGTGTTTTTTCCACTGCTAAGGGCTCACCGGTGACCATGGATTCATCAACATTACTTTCACCATCTGTAACTATGCCATCGACAGGTATTTTTTCACCCGGGCGTATACGCAATTCATCACCCACCTTCACCTGTTCCAAAGCTATATCTTTTTCTGAACCATCATCATAAACAACGCGTGCCGTATTTGGCGCAAGGCCCAGCAACATCTGAATCGCTGCGTTGGTACGAGATCGAGCACGCAACTCCAGAACCTGCCCTAGCAAAACCAGTGCTGTAATTACTGCAGCGGCTTCAAAATAGACGGAGACAGTCCCACCTTCATGTATCATGGTGGATGGAAATATCTCCGGAAATAGCAGCGCGACTACACTAAATACCCAGGCAACTGAAACGCCAAGACCAATTAGCGTAAACATGTTTAAATTACGGCTTATAATCGATTGGACACCACGCACATAAAAGGGCCAGCCGCCCCAGAGAACCACGGGGCTAGCAAGACTAAATTCAATCCATTGTACCGTTTTCATTGACAGCTCAGCGGGTAATAACGATGGCACTAGATCTGCAATCATAGCCAGAATAAAAACCGGTATTGCCAGTAGTGAAGAAATCCATAGTCGCCGGCTCATATCTATCAGCTCTTCATTATCTTCTTCGACGGTTACGGTCATAGCTTCCAGTGACATACCACACTTGGGACAGGTCCCGGGATGATCCTGTACAATTTCAGGATGCATTGGGCAGGTATATTCAGTTTTGGTTTTGGCCACAATCTCCATTTGTTCCAATGCCATACCACATTTAGGACAGCTTCCAGCGCCTTGTTGCTGAACTTCTGGGTGCATTGGACAGGTGTACAATGATGCATTATCAAGTGCAGTGTCGTCCTGGTGCTGCTTGTCATGACTACCTATGTATCGCTGAGGCGAGGACCTAAATTTGTGTTGACAAAATTCACTGCAAAAATAATAAAATTTAAAATCATAACGTGATGTGAAAGCCGAGTTTTCCGTCACCTCCATGCCACACACCGGATCTTTTAATACTTGTTTATTCATTCGCAATCTCTCTTTCAGTGAACTATCAGAGCGAGGTCAAAAAATATTTATAAAATTGTATAGTTAAAGTATATACAAACGCACATATCACAACGCTTACACAAAGATTAAATATATTTAATCTTTGTGTAAGCGTGATTAAACATGTCTCATGCCATACTGGACATCAAATTTAAATAGTCTTTTGTACTTTAATTTGGCATTAGTCTTTTAAAGGAGAGCGAACTTGATTGGTAACGTATTCGATATGGAATATTTAGCGGTTTTGGTTTTTTGGAGCTTAATTTTAGTATTAATTTCATGGTTGATTTATTCCATAATTAATAACAATTCAAATACTAAAATCAATTTTAGAAAAAATAAATCACAAAATATAAATGAACTACACTATAAACGTGAAGAGAAAACACAGAAGGTAAACCGTAAAAAAAGTAAACATTGATTACATGTAGAAGAAAATTCAACAGCTAAAGAATTTCACTTATATGTCCATATCAAACAATATTTTTCCGTATATTAATATTGGTTGATAACTTTATAATTACCCACCTGGTCAAACTCATATACCTTATAAGGATCATTTCGACTGCCCTCCATACCAGGAGACCCCACAGGCATGTCCGGTACTGACAGCCCCACTACATTACGTTTTTCATTGAGTAATTTTATAATGTCATTTGCAGGTACATGGCCTTCAATAACATAACCATTAATAACAGCTGTATGGCATGATTTAAACTTTTCAGGTACACCCTTATCCATTTTTATCTTTCCCATATTAATTTCATTAATAGCCCTAACATTAAAACCATTGCTCTCTAAATGCTTAATCCATTTATTACAACACTCACAAGTTGGTGATTTATAAACAGCTACAATACCTTCCTGGCTGTCATCGATAGTATGAAAATATGTAAAGTAAACATTTACAATAGTAAATACAATAATGAAAAGTATATAAGGTGTATAAATATAATTTTTCTTATGACTATTTTCGATAGAACTACTTCTGATATTACGCTTATTTTTCTTACTGGATGACATTGTCAATAATCTCTGTTTGGTCAGTCAAGATTTGATGAATACCTTTAAAAAGTAATAAAACCATTATTCTAATAAATAACACTCCCCACTCCCGTTAAAGGGAGTGTTATTATCTTTATCTTATAACTCTGATATCTGCTTTCATTCCCGCTTCATAGTGGCCTGCAACATGACATGCTATTTCGATGTCACTAGATTCTGAAAATTTCCATAATATTTCACCTGTTTCACCAGCTGCTAATGAAATTGTATTAGGGTCATTATGCTTCATACCTGGCATCGCCTTCATCATTTTCGCATGCTTCACCTGTTCTTCAGAATCCCCAATTGAAAACTCATGTCGTAGTTTGCCTGTATTCGTTACTATGAAACGAATGGTTTCACCCGCTCTTACATTTATACTGCTCTGATCGTAACGCATATTATCCATGGCTTTAAATTCAATAGTCCGCTTCACTTCAGATAATTTACCAGGTGAACCAGCAGCAAAGGTATGTTGTTCTTGTTTTTCTGAATTGCCATGCCCATGGTTTGATTGATGGCCGCCACTGGCATAAGCATTGATCGATAGTGTTACAGCAAAAATGCCGATAAGTAGTTTTGTTTTCATAGATATATCTCTCAAGGGTTGGTTTTTATGGAGTATGATTTCCATAACAAGAATATCACTGGAATCACCAGTAAAGTTAAAATAACGGAACTAAGCATACCGCCGATCATTGGCCCGGCAATGCGTTGCATAACTTCAGAACCGGCTCCTTCACCAAACATAATGGGAATCAGACCAACAATAATAGCCGCTACTGTCATCATAATAGGGCGAACACGTTGTCCAGCTCCCTGCAATACGGCATGCTTGATGTCATCTTTGGAAAGCGTTCTGTGCTCGTTTAATACTTGTTCACAAGTTCTTTGATAGGCCTGGTCTAGATAAACTAACATCAAGACTCCAATTTCGACTGTAACACCCGCGAGCGCAATAAAACCTACACCCACGGCTACAGACATGTCGTAATCCAGTAAATACATTAACCAGATACCACCAATCAGTGCAAAAGGTAATGTGCCCATGATAATAAGAACTTCAATTACATTTCGAAAATTCAAATACAGCAATAACATAATGATGGCTAACGTGAAGGGAACGACGACTTGTAATCGTTCCTTTGCGCGTACCATATATTCGTATTGTCCAGACCAGGCAATTGAATAACCAGCAGGTAGTTCGACTGATTCTGCAACTACTCTTTGTGCCTCTTCTACATATGAGCCCAGATCACGACCTTCTATATCAACCAGCGTCCAGCCATTAAGCCTGGCATTTTCACTTTTAATTGCCGGGGGACCATCTTCAATCTGAATATTGGCTACATCTGCCAATGCAATACGTTTATTGGTTTTTGTTACCAGGGGTAATAAACGGATATTCTCAACAGAATCTCGATACGCTTGCGGATAACGAATACTAACCGGGTACCTTTCAAGACCTTCTATAGATTGAGTAATATTCATTCCACCAATAGCTGTTCGAATAACCTGTTGAATATCAGAAATATTTAAACCATAACGTGCAGCTTTATCACGATCAATATCGACCTTTATATAACGCCCACCTGCTACTCGTTCTGAATAAACTGATGCGGTTCCTTCAACATTTTTTAACACCTGTTCTAGTCGCTTTCCAATTTTTTCAATTTCTTTTAAGTCCTGGCCAGCAATTTTTATTCCTACAGGGGTTTTAATGCCAGTAGCCAACATGTCAATTCTGGTTTTAATCGGCATAACCCACGCATTGGTCAGACCAGGAAACTTAACCAGCGAATCCAGTTCTTTACGTAAACTACTCGGCGTTACTCCAGGGCGCCATTCACTACGAGGCTTTAATTGAACCACGGTTTCAATCATGGTTAGAGGCGCAGGGTCTGTAGCGGTTTCTGCACGACCTATTTTTCCAAACACTGTTTTTACTTCTGGAACAGTTCGAATAAGCTTGTCGGTTTGTTGCAAAAGTTCACGAGCTTTTCCGATAGAGATACCTGGATAAGTTGTTGGCATATACATTAAATCACCCTCGTCTAATGGTGGCATAAACTCACTACCCAGCTTTGATGCCGGCCATAAACCAATGATCATGACAACAAATGTTATAACAATCATTGA
>JAPHRB010000026.1 GCA_026197015.1 Gammaproteobacteria bacterium
AAATAGCTTATTCGCTATTTACCCAACTGAGCTAACGGCCCATATTCTATATTTAACAATCTTTACTGGCGTTCGGACTCCTGTCCTCACTGCGCATTTGAGCATAACCTGCGAAACTTCCTGTTACGCGTAAATAGCTTATTCGCTATTTACCCAAAGAGTTCTTTTTTCAGAAGCACAAGAATTATATAAGCTTTGCCTCTTCAAGAAGGCGCGTATATTACCTCAATCACTCAAAATTACAAGTCAATAACTCGTTTAATTTCGACATTATTTGCTGAATTGATACAGCAGGCTATAAACGTAGACTTAACTTAATTAGACAAGAAAATAATAAATGAAAAAAATGTCATCTTAAATGTTTGCATCGAAGATAGTGATCTTAGGGGCATAGCCAAAGACACAGGGTTATTAGTTCATCCTGCAGCACTTAAGCCCTCTTCTGTTTAAATAGCGACCGCATAGAGCGCGTTTAAATTCGACCCGTCATCTTTGATCCTGAGACAATCATTCGGCTATAACGAAGCCTTAGGTAATGTTTAAGAATAAAGAGTTGGGTCCGCCACTCCGGCTTCCTCAAAGCCCTTACGCCTTAACTGACACGAGTCACATACACCGCATGCTCTACCTTGCTGATCAGCAGAATAACAGGAAACCGTTAAGGAATAGTCCACTGCGTGCTCTAAACCTGTCTGTATGATCTGAGCCTTGCTCATATTTATTAACGGTGTATGTATTTTGAGGTGATGGCCCTCAACCCCTACTTTAGTCGCTAGATTTGCCATGCTTTCAAATGCACGAATAAATTCAGGCCGACAATCAGGGTAACCCGAGTAATCCACTGCGTTTACACCAATAAATATATCATCTGAATTTAGTACTTCAGCCCAGGCTAGCGCCATCGATAAAAATATAGTATTTCTCGCAGGAACATATGTAACGGGAATACCACCTGTATCATCCGCTTGAGCAGCAGGCACTTCAATTTCATCATCTGTGAGAGCTGAACCACCAAATACATTTAAATCAAGTTTCATGGTTTGATGTTGCACAGCACCAGATAACCGGGTTACTTTTTTTGCTGCATTCAGCTCAGCATTATGTTTTTGACCATAATCAAAACTCAATGCATAACACTCATAACCTTGTGCCCTGGCCATAGCTAACACGGTAGCGGAATCTAAACCCCCTGATACCAGTAACACTGCTTTTTTCTTTTCTTTACTCATAAACTATAAATTTACCCTGCTTCTATCTGACATCGGCTTTCAATTTTAGCGACCGGGCTCATCATTCCATAAGAATTTATGTAGTTGAAACTGAAACCTTACATTTAACTGATCTGTAAGAATCCAGTCTGCCAGATCTGCTGGAGATATCCCTTCATGAACCGGTGAAAAGAGTACCTGTGCTTTTTCCAGCAAATTGTATTTTTTAATAATTTCTTTAGACCAGTCATAGTCATGGCGATCACAAAGAACAAATTTAACTTCATCATTTTGATTTAAATACTGAATATTTTCGTATTTATTTTTTGACTCTTCAGCCGATCCTGGTGTTTTTATATCCATAATTCGGCTGACACGAGAATCTACCTGCGAGATATCCAGAGAACCCGATGTTTCAATAGATACCTGGTAATCCGCATCAGACAATTGTTTAAGCAACTCACCACAGCCTCGTTGCGCTAAAGGCTCACCACCTGTAACACACACGGTTTTTGCATTGTATTGTTTTATTTGCTGAAGAATATCAGAGATCTGCATCCACTGCCCGCCAGTAAAGGCGTATGCGGTATCACAGTAACCACACCGTAAAGGACAACCCGTCAAGCGGATAAATACCGTGGGCAAACCAACAAAAGATGACTCACCCTGCAAGGAATAAAACAATTCACTAATGCGCAGGCGTGATTCTTTATCACTTTCATTTTTTACTTCAATCAAACTATCAGATGACACTGCGACTGACCCTTAACTTAAAAAATCTGCAGATATCATACTCTCAGAGCATAATAAACAAACATCAGTAAAAGTATTGTTATTAGCTGGTCGGTAATTAATGACCTTCACGTTTCATTCGCTGCAAACGTTCTTTTGCTTTACGAGAGACTGTTGTACCTGGAAACTTAACCGTCACAGCCTCTAAAGCACTTTTAGCCGATGCCCAGTCACCCATTTCATAATAGGTATAACCTGTTTTCAGCATCGCGCCTTCAACCTTATTACTTTGCGGATACTGGTTTACAACTTTCTGAAACTCGTTAAGGGCTGTTTTATAATCACGTGAAACAGAATAAGCTTCTCCTAACCAGTATTGCGCATTAGCGCCATAGACACTTTCCGGGTAACTTTGCTGAAAATTATTAAATTCCAGTATAGCCTGCTGATATTTGCCTTCCTTTAATGTATTAAAGGCCTGGCTGTATGCCGATTTACCATTTTTATCGCCTGAAACAGGCGCTACAACCGCGACAGCAGCTAGCCCGGCCGCACCAGGTGGTGGCACTGACGAAGAGGGACCCGCGTCTGTTGCTGAAGACTTAACAGAAGTGGAAGATGATGATTGACCTCCTCCCTTAATTTCCAGATCATTCAGGCGCCGATCCATATCCTGATAAAGATTTCGCTGACGCTGTTTAATCAGGCCTAACTGATGCTCCTGACTTTCAACTAAGGCACGTATCTCGGTTAATTCTTGCTGAATTTGCTCCATGCGCTGAGTTTGCTCTACTAAAATCTGATTCTGCAGTAGATTTTCCAGACGCCCCAGACGTTGCTCTACACTCAGGTTGTTAGCTATTACTAGCGGACTGAATGAAATCAACAATAACGAAAGTGATACGGGTTTTACAAAAAAACGGGCAGTTTTTGATAACATAATTTCGCCTGTTAGCAGGTTAAACTGAATAAGCTAAATAATTACAGATTCGTCGTATAAACTGAAGATTCCGGCTCAAGTTATACAACCAAACCGAAACCTTCAGGCAGCTTATCTATAATAATACCTTAAATAATAAGCCGTATATTAACGTGCTTCGTATACGAGTTCTACTCGTCGATTTAAACGCCACGACTCATCATCATGACCAAGTGCCACAGGTTTTTCTTCCCCGTAACTTATAACGCTTACCTGATCGGCATTTACACCTTGAAACAATATTAATCTACGAACTGACAGGGCACGACGATTAGCGAGTGCGACATTGTATTCACGACTGCCTCTTTCATCAGCGTGACCTTCCAGGCGCACACTCATATCTGAATTCGCAGCAAGGTATTTTCCGTGATGAGCGATCAGTTCCTGATAGTCCTGACTTATTTGATCACTATCATATTCAAAATAAACCACTTTCTCAGCAAGTACATTACCTGCATCATTAATGGCCGCTTTATCATAAGATACGGTAGCGCCATTTAATGCCGTGCCACCCTCAGTGCCCCCGCCATCTATGCCGCTTGTTTGTGCGCCATCAGTTGTTTGATTTGAATCCTGCTGATTGTCATCCATGCCCGCCTGATTATCTTTTACGTTATCGGGTGAACAGGCGGCTAATAACCCCGACAACATTAGAGCTGAAACTAATTTAGTAAATTTCATTATATCCCCTTAATTAAATTCATCATTTTTTAAAACTGTTATTTCCTGAACGGACCCCAGGTTGGCTCTCGCACGTCACCTTCAGACAATACTAACTTTTGCTTAAATCGACCATCTGTTGAGACCGCTGCTAACACACCCTTAAATTTATCTGTTGATGCATATAATATCATGCTGCCATTCGGTGCAAAGCTGGGTGATTCATCCAGAGGACCATCGGTTAAGACCTGCACAAAACCTGACTGTAAATCCATACTTGAGATCTTGAAGATATTTCCCTCTCCCTGAACATATATTAATGTACGCCCGTCACTCGATACTTCAGGGCTGGCATTATACTTTCCATCAAAAGTAATACGTTTCGCCAAACCGCCTTTGGCAGGCACTCTATAAATCTGTGGTTTTCCACTACGGCTGGAGGTAAAAACAACCTCACTGCCATCTGGCGTCCAGGTTGGCTCTGTATCTATACCCCAATGTTTGGTTATCTGTTTTAATTTTTTTGTTGCTAACGATAAAATATAAATATCAGGATTGCCGCCTTTAGATAAAGTTAAGGCTAACTTTTTACCATCTGGAGACCATACAGGTGCGCCGTTAATACCTTTATATGTACTGACTTTTTCTCGTTTCTGACTAAACAGGTTTTGTATGTATATTTCAGATTTTCGTTTTTCAAAACTAACATACGCCAACTTGCTGCCATCTGGAGACCATGAAGGTGACATAATTGGCTGAGTAGAATTTAAGACAGTCTGTGAGTTAAAACCATCTGTATCCGCTACCTGTAATTTATATGAAGGCTGCATACCCTGCTTTCGCTCAGCGGTTACATAGGCAATTTTTGTATCAAAAGCGCCTTTCTGACCGGTTATCTTTTCATAAATCAGGTCACTGATATGGTGACTAATACTTCGCAAACTATGGTCATTTGCAGCGAATTGATAACCTAAAACCTGCACTCCTTTAAATACATCAATCAAGCGGAAACTAATTTCATACTGATCAGGTTTAATAACATTTAACTTGCCAATCACCAGATGATCAATCCCAGCCACTCTCCATAACTTATAATTAACCTCTTCAAGGTCTTTTGGATAAGCGATTAATTTGTTTTTTTCAATGGGTGAAAATTTACCACTTCGTTTCAAATCTTCAGCCACAATATCTGATACATTAGTCAGGCCAGCGGCCAGCCCAATAAGTTCAAATGGAACAACTGCAACTGGAACTGCACCGTCAGCGCCCTTGGTGATTTCCACACGTAATGCCGCTTGAGCATTAAAAAGTGTGAAACACAGGGAAATCATAGTTAGTTTAATAAGTATTTTTTTCATACATCAGGCCTGAAGATAAAATTCAGTTTTTTCTCAAAGACATCATTATTCGGCGCCTCTGGCAATGGAGAGGCTTTTCGTACGGCACGTTCAACTGTGCTTTGAAAAGCCTCACTACCAGAGCATTGTTTGGTGCGTACATTTAGCACTTCACCAAAACGATTTTGTTCAACCATTATTTCACATGACCAGCCAGCCGTCATGCTCGCAGGTGCATTCCAGTTCATTTCTACTTTCTTCTGTATCTGATAAATATACTGACTTAATAACTTCTGGTTCTCTGCGCTTCTTTTTGCAAGACGCCGCTCTTCCTCAAGCATTTGCTGACGCATTTCAGCCTCCCGGGCTATACGCCTTACCTCTGCTTCTGCAGCTTCTTTTTTCTTACGTACCGCTATCTCTTCCGCTTTACGTTTTTCTTCTATAGCCGCCAGCTTTTGCTGCTCGTCTCTGCGTTTTTGCTCTAACTCTTTCTGTTCCTGTTTGAGTTTTTCCAGTTCTTTGTTTTTCTTTTCGCGTTCAGATTTTTCTTTTAATGCCAGTTGTTGTTTACGCTTTTTTTCTTCTGCTTTTAAGTTAGCCAGTCGTTTTTCTTCTTTTTTACGTTTTTCGCGTGCTTTTTTTGCTTCACGATCTAATTTGTTTTTCTGTGCTAGTTGTTTATTTTTTTTGCTTTCTTCTGCGTATATTAGTTTTTGTTTTTCTTTTTCAACAATACTCGCATCAATAATAACCGCTTTGACGGTATCCACTTTCTTAGCAGCTGGCATTTTCGGCGCAGTAGTATGACTCATGTTAAAAGTGAGTATAACAACCAGCAACACGTGCAGGCCTAATGCCAGCGCAAATATAAAAGGGTGGTTTTTAATTTGTGAAAATATGCTGTTCTGCATATTAGTTATCCGGCTGATCTGTCATTAAACCCACTTTTTCAACACCGGCTTTTTGCAGTAACACCATGGCATCAATCACTTTTCCATAACCTACATTACGATCACCCCTTACTAACACCGGTATATCAGGTTTAAGCTGTCGCACAGCAGCGACTCGATTAACCATTAACATAGCATCGATAGGTTTATCAGGCTCATCACCTATATCAAGATAAAAGTCACCTTTTCTGTCTACCGAAACAACAACAGGTTCTGACTCATCCGGTGACATAGTTTTTGCTGCTGCCTGAGGTAAATCAACTTCTACCCCTTGTTGAACAATAGGCGCGGTTATCATAAAGATAACCAGCAACACCAGCATCACGTCAATATAGGGCACCACATTAATTTCCGACATCGGGCGCCTTTTCTTAGAGCCCATATTTATTCAACCTCTGCCGTATCAGCCTGCTGATTTGCTGTTTCTACATTTTCATTACTTTTAGGTGGTTTAGGTTTTCTCTGCGACTGGCGCTGTAAAACAGTCGTAAACTCTTCCATAAAGTTTTCATAACGAACAACCAGTCGCTCAACCTGATCTGAATATCGATTATAGGCAACCACCGCAGGTATCGCCGCAAACAAACCCATTGCTGTGGCTATTAATGCTTCAGCGATGCCCGGCGCCACCATATTTAAAGAAGCATTCTGCACAGCGCCTAATGCGGTAAACGAATTCATAATACCCCATACCGTTCCAAACAAACCTACATAGGGGCTGGTTGAACCAATAGTTGCTAACAATGATAAATTAGACTCTAATTTTTCTTCTTCACGTGATAGCACCACTTTCATACTACGCTGAATGCTTGCCATCATAAATGCAGGGTCGGTTGTTGTTTTGTAAGCCCTCGCGAACTCGGCAAAGCCGGTTTCAAAAACCTTTTCCATGCCTTCACGCTCTATCCTTCGACGGCTTAGCTGGGTATATAATTCGCTTAAGTCGCCTCCTGACCAAAACTGATCTTCAAAACGCTTGGCATCTTTTGACACTGATTTTAATAATTTATTTTTCTGAAATATAACAAACCAGGATATTACCGAAGCTGCCAGCAATACCAGCATCACAAACTGCACCAGTAAACTGGCTTCCAGAACAAGTGTAATAAGAGATAAATCAGTCGACACTTGCGACCTCCATTATTGATTTTGGTATAGCGCAGGGTTTAAATGTGTCTGCTTTTAGACAGGCAATACGTATTTTCCCCTGACAAAGAATTTTATCCTGTTGATGTTTTCTAACTATTTTTTGCTCAAATAACATACTGGCTTTTTTAAGCTCTACTAAATCTGCCGTTACGGTTAAGTCATCATTAAAAATTGCAGGGCTCATATAATCGCAGTGTACAGTGCGTACTGCGAAAATAATATTTAGCTGTTCAATTAATTGATCCTGCTCAAACCCGAGATGACGTAAAAACTCTGTTCTCGCCCTTTCCATAAACTTTAAATAATTAGCGTAATACACAACACCACCGGAATCCGTATCCTCGTAATAGACGCGCACCGGCCAGTTAAAGTTCATTTTTGTTTCCACTTTGAAAGTGTTTGCTCATTTTAATAATATTATCTTTTTCGTTTGTGACCCAGGTAGATTATTTCATATAAACGTCACAACATAAAAAAGAGGGTTAAATCTTTCTCTAAATAATTTCATCATCAACGAATAACTCAACCGAACTGGCTGGTGGTTTTAAACCTAAATGCCGATAAGCATTCGGTGTAGCCACCCTGCCACGGGGTGTTCTCATCAAAAAACCCTGCTGTATTAGATAGGGTTCTATTACATCCTCAATTGTATCCCGCTCTTCACCAATTGCCGCAGCCAGATTTTCAACACCGACTGGTCCGCCAGAAAACTTATCAATGATAGTGGTGAGTAAATTTCGATCCATATTATCAAACCCATAGGAATCGACTTTCAGCATATCCAGTGCTTTTGAAGCGACATTTTTATCTATTTTTCCATCCGCTTTAATTTCAGCATAATCACGAACTCTGCGTAACAGACGGTTAGCTATTCTTGGAGTGCCACGTGCCCTTCGGGCTATTTCTGCAGCGCCTTCAATGTCCAGCTCAACCCCCAGTATTAACGCAGAACGCGCCACAATGTGGCTAAGATCACTAATTTTATAAAATTCAAGGCGTAAAACTATGCCAAACCGATCTCGCAACGGGGAAGTCAATGAGCCCGCTCTGGTCGTTGCACCAATTAATGTGAATGGCGGCAAGTCTAACTTTATCGATCTGGCGGCAGGGCCTTCTCCAATCATAATATCCAGCTGGTAATCTTCCATAGCCGGATATAACACCTCTTCCACAACCGGGCTCAATCGATGAATTTCATCAATAAACAAAACATCGTGGGGTTCAAGATTAGTTAATAAAGCCGCCAGATCCCCCTGTTTTTCTAACACAGGCCCCGATGTCTGTCGGAGATTAACCCCCATTTCATTGGCTACAATATGTGCCAGTGTGGTTTTACCCAGGCCCGGGGGGCCGAATATAAGTAAATGATCAAGCGCCTCAGCACGATTACGCGCCGCTGGAATAAATATATCCAGTTGTTCAGATGCGGTCGGCTGCCCGGCATAATCTTTTAGTAACTTTGGGCGAATCGCATGATCTATACCCTCTTCGTCATTAGAAAGCTCTGCTGTTATGATGCGCTCA
>JAPHRB010000027.1 GCA_026197015.1 Gammaproteobacteria bacterium
GCCAGTGATAAAAGTAATACACTGAGTAAAGGATAGAAACCTTTTCTATCATCATGACGGTAGAGTGTGGCAAAGCTAATTAGAATTCCACCACCTATTAAAAGATAACTAAACAGGCTGTTAATACCTTCGAGGTCTTTCGTTAGAAAGTAACCACCGAATGATACTGTCAGAAGCATAATTAAACTTTTAACACGTACGTTTAAACGGTCAATTAACCAGAGAGAAAAACCAGCCATCAATGGAAAATAAATAAGCTGGTTATCTACATTCATGAACGCAGACATAACATAAGATATTACGAATAGTAATAAGGTCGTTATAATAATCGGCATTTGCTGTAGAAAAGAATCTGAAACTTCAACTGATGCTGAGTTTTCTACATTACGAGCGTAACTAAACCAGCGGAATAAATAAGCAGCTTCCAGCAATGAACCAATTAAAATTAGTGTTATCCAGCCAAACAGTTGCTCGCTTGCCAGTAACATTACAAGCTCCCATTTAGCCCAGAACCCGGGAAAAGGTGGCAGGCCAACCAGAGCTGTCAATAAAACACACAGTAGTATTAGTAAGCCCGGTTGTTTTGCAATGCATGACCAGTCTTTTATATTATTTCGATCAACAATATCTGCAAGCCAGAATAATCCAGCTTTGGCGAAAAGATGATTAATAAACAGTCCGCCAATAATAAGCGGTAAATGTGCCGTAGCTTCAAGTTGAGATAAGAGAGCTATAGCAAGTGTAAGTAACCCCATCTGGCCAATAGATGAATAACCTAATAATCGTTTAGCATTACCCTGTTTAAGTCCAATGAAATTGGAAATTAGAAAAGTAAAACCGCCTATAAATGCAATGCTGGGTAAATACAGATCCATTAATGGCAGTACTTTATATAACGCAAAAAAGACACCCGCAGATACACCAACAGATATTAACGAAGCTATTCCGCCAGGCGCGGTTTCGTAGACGTCGAGCCCCCAGCCATTTGCCGGATAGGGTTTAAGTTCGATAAGTAAACTTGTTAATATAAATAGCGTTGCGATAAAGCCAATTGGGCCTTTAATCAGTTGCTGATTAGCAATGATGTCATCTATATTAAGTGTGCCTGATTGATAATAAATAAAAATGGTGCCGAGCAGAAAAAAGGCGGAAGCGATTGAGGTCGCCATAATGTATTTAAAACCGGCAGCTAGACCGTTTGCTGTTCGCTCCATACCAATTAGTGCATAGGTCGCTATGGATGTTATTTCGATGAAGATAAACAGATTAAACAGGTCACGTGTCATGACCATGCCATTTATGCCCATTACCAGAATAAGGTAGAGTAACAATGCGGCTGCATGTTGTTTTAATCTGCGCAGGTAATGCCATGCACCCAGCAGAGCAGCTGTATTAACAGCGAGTACGAAAGCGCCTTCAAATAAACCAAAACGCAGATTAATTGAGAAGGGTGGTTTTATTCCCGCGGTTTCGATATCTATTACTGGTGCGCCATTGGTAATAGCCAGCAGATTTATACCGGCGATGACACTCATCATTAATAATGTCGCAAAAAATACCAGGATGGCAGAATTATGGTTAACACGGTATATCAGAGGAATAAGAAAACCGGCACCGAGTGCAAAAATATATATTCCTAACGGTTGCAGAAAAATATCTATTATATCTGTGATTGCTACCATTTAGATTCCGTCAGTTTGTCAATCATCAGTGTTTTATGAGTTTTATAAATACGTACTGCAAAAGATAACATGACGGCAGTAACACCAAGACCAATTACGATTGCAGTTAAAACCAGTGCAGATGGAACCGGGTCAACAACAAGATTTGATGCCTCACTCATGAGCACCGCATTATTTATAATCGGCGCGGTTCCACCAGTTACATAACCAATAGAAACCATAACCATATGAATACCCGTATCCATCAGTGAGAAACCAATGATTATACGAATTAGATGACGTTGAGTTAACATACCCCATAAGCCAAGTAAAATTAGAATAAAGCCACTGCACAGCACAATAAGGGAAATAGGGAAGTTGATTAGTGTATTCATACCGGATCATCCTCTTCGTTATTAATTTCTTTACGAAAACGATCAAGTACGGCGCTCAGCTCAAATCCAACTTTAAGACCAATAAAGGTATAAATAAGCGGTATTGCTCCAGCGCTAAACAAATTTCCATAAGTACCTGAACTTATAAAACGGTTGTCTAAAAAACCACCTGCCATCACCATGCCCAGTACACCAATTATTACGTAACTGAATCCCGATAAAGATTCTGTGATAGCAATGAGTAAACGGCTAATGTGTGATTCAGGTAAAGCAAGTAATAAAAACATAGTGCCCGATGCGATTATTGCGCCTCCCTGAAAACCACCACCAGGGGAAAGGTGACCGTTTAGGAAAACATACACACCAAATAATATAATCATGGGTAATAACAGTTCGGTTGCCGTTTCAACTATTTCGCTAGATGACTTGTGTATATTGGCTACTTCTTTAACTGATTTATTTTGTTGCTGGTTATTGTTCTGTTTACCTTTTTTGCGTCGTAATAACAGGCCGACACCTGCAGCTGAAATAAATAGCACAGTGACTTCACCTAAGGTATCAAGTCCACGGTAAGTTACAACTACAGCCGTGACAAGATTAGCTGCGCCAATTTCCTGTGGACCATTTTCAACATAATATTGAGCAAGTTTTGAAAGCGAGGTATTTTCAGTATAATTTGCCACAAGATTAAAAAAGATAATCGCCATCAATCCCAGCATCATAAAAATGAATATTCTTTTTATCATTTAGTTACTTCTTTGCTAAGGGTGTTTTCTGCGCTGTTATCGTTATTTATGCTTTCATCACTGGTTTCATTTTTGTTATCTTCTGTAAGCTGATCAATAACAGTCGAAGGCGTCTCGAATATGCCCGTTGCATGGGCAGCACGTGCCAGTGCATGTGAGGAAACCGGGTTAGTTAACATGACAAAAAATATCAGTATAATGAGCTTCAATGACCAGGCAGGATGTAAAAAAGCAAGGCCTATTAACACTAAAATGGTGCCGAGAGTGGTTGCTTTTGTGCCAGTTTGAATGCGGTTATATGTATCAGGCATACGTAACACACCAAGACCTGCTGAGAAGAGAAACAGGCTTCCTGTTATTAATAACAGGTTTCCAAGAATATCGCTGAAAACTAATTGCATCTAAAACATACTCTTTTGAAAGGGCTTCATTCTTCTTCCACGCTGCTTGCATTTTTATCTTGGGTTTTACGAATGGCATAGAGAAAAATCATTGTCGTCAGTCCAGAACCGATAGACGCTTCAGTCATTGCAACATCCGGTGCCGCCAGTACTACATAAACGACAGAAGCAAACAAACTGGCTAAACCGGCACTTATAACTGCGCTAAGCATGTTATCAAGTAATACAGCAAGCAAACCACCAACCAGAATACCGCCACAGAGTACGATAGTAAGCAACGTTAAAACGGGAATAGACATGGAGGTTTAAATCCCTTTTTCGAGAAATCGAGCCACGGCGAGTACGCCGAGGAAACTGAGTAGCCCATAAACGAGGGCAACATCAAGATAGATATATCGCCCCGCCTGATGTGCCAGTAATGTTATAAGAGCGATTGTTACAACGGTTAATAAATCAATCGCAACTACACGGTCAACGGTATCTGGACCAATAACCAGTCGAATGATACCGAAGACTATGCTGAAAAAAATGAGCACAGCACAAATTATTACAGTTATGTCTGTGAAACTGATAGTCATATAATGTTAACCATAAATCACTCTCAGTAATTTTTCAAAGCGTCCTGATATTTCTTCAGTGAGCTGCGCCTGATCAGCAGAGTGAATGTTTATGCAATGCACATAAAGATAATCATTATTCATATCAACAACCAGTGTGCCGGGAGTTAACGTAATGGTATTTGCCAGAGCAAGCCGACCGATAGGTGATTTAAGTTCGGTTTTTATTTTGATGATACCCGGTTTGATATTAATACGTGGTGAAAACACAAGAGCCATTACATTAAGATTAGCTTTAACCAGTTCAATAGAAAAAACAGCAAGGTATATAAGGTAATAAATAATGACTTTTGGCGACCAGCGGATAACACTGTAAACGCGAGAAAATCGTGAAAATGCTAAGGCTATTGCGGCTGATACCACTACACCTACAATAACCGTGTTGAATTCCAGCGTATTATTGGCAATCAGCCAGATTATAAGTAATGTTACCCATAGATTAATAAACTGTAGAGGTATGTTTGCGGCGCCAGGCATAGAGCTGTGTGGTTAACCTCATATCAGTTCAAACAAGAGTTACTGCATGCTACAATTTCATGGCTCACCCCATATTGACATGGGTCAAAAATAAAAATTCTATAAATGCATTAATTAATAGATTAATTTATATCTATTACTATATAAGTATATTATGTTTATATTACAAATCTGCATATGATTAGTTTTTAATACTATAATCAACAGTCAGCGACTTGAACCAACAAATGAGATAATTGAATAATGGAAAAAGCAGATATAGGTCTAATTGGACTGGCCGTTATGGGTCAGAATCTCGTTCTGAATATGGCTGATCACAATTACCGTGTTGCTGTGTTCAATCGTACAACTAGCAAAGTTGATGATTTCATTAATGGGCCTGCAAAAGGAACCAGTATCATCGGCACTTATAACATTGAAGAGTTAGTAAAATCACTGGTAAAACCACGTAAGGTTATGCTGATGGTAAAAGCAGGTGAGGTGGTTGATCAGTTTATTGAAATGTTAGTGCCGTTACTGGAGACCGGTGACGTTATTATTGATGGCGGTAATTCACATTACCCTGACACTACACGACGCACTAAATATCTAAGAGAGAAAGGTTTACGTTTTATTGGAACGGGTGTTTCTGGTGGTGAGGAAGGGGCACGTTTTGGACCTTCAATTATGCCTGGTGGCGACCCTGAGGCATGGCCTTTGGTGAAAGATATTTTTCAGGCCGTTTCTGCCAAAGTAGATGGTGAACCCTGTTGCCAATGGGTAGGCCAGGATGGTGCTGGACACTTCGTGAAGATGGTACACAATGGTATTGAATATGGCGATATGCAGCTTATTTGTGAAGCTTATACATTGATGGAAAAAGTACTAGGTTTGAGCTGTGACGAGATGCATGAGGTATTCAAGGAATGGAATAGCGGTGTGCTTGATTCATACCTTATTGATATAACAAAAGACATTCTAGCGGTTAAAGATGAAGATGGTGAGCCGTTATTAGATAAAATTCTCGATACGGCTGGACAGAAAGGAACAGGTAAATGGACGGCAATTAGCGCTCTTCAACATGGTGTTCCGTTGACATTAATCGGTGAGTCTGTCTTTGCACGTATTTTATCTTCATTAAAAGATGAACGGGTACGTGCATCTGCAATTCTGGGTCCGGGACCTGTTATTAGTCGAGATTTAAACAAAGTTTCTAACAAAGCGGATATAATAAATGCACTGCGTGATGCATTGTATGCATCGAAGATTATTTCTTATGCACAGGGTTTTATGTTGATGCGTGAAGCGGCGAAAGAAGAGGGCTGGGATCTTAATTACGGGGACATTGCACTTATGTGGCGCGGCGGCTGTATTATTCGCAGTGCTTTTCTGGGTAATATAAAAGACGCCTATGACAAAAACCCTCAGCTGGAAAACCTGACACTTGATTCATTCTTTACTGATGCGCTTAAATCAGCAGAAGAAGGCTGGCGTAAAGCCGTAATACTTGCTGTGGAAAACGCTATACCCGTACCTGCATTTTCATCTGCATTATCGTATTTTGATGGTTACAGGAGTGAACGCCTGCCAGCAAACTTATTACAGGCACAGCGTGATTATTTTGGTGCACACACCTATGAGCGACTAGACAAAAAGCGTGGCGAATTCTTTCACACTGACTGGACCGGGCATGGTGGTGATGTTGCTTCAACAACTTACGAAGTATAACCCGCCAGTAGACTACACTATATGTGAACGGGCAATAAATAATTAAATAAAGGCATGAAAATTAATAAAGACTTTTCATTACACATAGAAGACACTTCACTTGGTGATGTTTTACCATTACTCAAAGATCTGGCTAATGGGCTCACAAATCATAGTCAATGGATAAAAGTATTACATCGAACACTTATTTGTGACGAGGTACCTAACGATGAAGATCTGTCTGCAAAAGCACATCATCTTTGCATGTTTGGCAAATGGTATTATGAATTATCAGAGTCTGAGTTTAAAAATGATCCGTGTTTTATAGAAACAGGTGATTTACATATTCAGGTGCATGATAAAGCGCGTAAATTACTTAAAGAAAAATTATCCGGTAAGCTCATAAGCAGTCAGGAATACAATGACTTTACTGATACGGCAAATCATTTTCGCATTGCTGTTCAGAATTTACAGTTCTCATTGATTAGCAAGGTATGCGCAGTTGATCACCTGACGGGGGTGTGGAATCGGCATGCTATGTCATACATGATAAACAAGGAGCATGAACGTGCTCGCAGAACAGGTAACGGAAATGTAGTCGCCATACTGGACTTTGATGATTTTAAAAAAATCAATGACCAACATGGACACCTCGCAGGTGACAGAGTTCTTAAAACGGCGATAAAATTCTTTGTTAAAAATTTACGAAAATACGATATTATTTTTCGCTATGGCGGTGATGAATTTCTATTATTGTTTCCAGACACAAATACTAATTATGCATCTAAACTTCTTAACCGGTTACGACAGAATTTAAAAAAAATACCTATTAAAATTAACAACACTAATAACATTAATATCAGTGTTTCCATTGGTATGTCAAAAATGGATGGTCAATCTACTTCTGCTGAAGTTATTAAGATGGCAGATAATGCACTGTTAGAAGCAAAATCAGAAGGACGTGATTGTGTACGTGTCTGGAACTTAGCATAAGTATGTACTAGAAACGTATTAATTAAATGTTGTAAAAAGCATTTTATTTATTAGATTATAAATAACGAATAAAGACATATACACTACTAATCATTATTGATACCAGCATCATTGGAAAGGCTATCAACATAAAAGGTAGAAAACGGATCGGTTGTCCTGATCTTTCAGCAAACCCTGCAACAATTAAATTAGCACTTGCACCAACCAGGCTGCCATTGCCACCAAGACAGGCACCCAGTGCCAGGGACCACCAGATAGGTAGTAATTCTTCAGCACCGCCAAAACTTACGGCCATATTTTTAATTATTGGAATCATGGTTGCGACAAATGGTATGTTATCAATAATAGCGGATGCAATTGCAGACACAAATAAAATTGAAATAGCTGTAACCGCTTTGTCACCATCAGTGAGTCTTATAACTTCATGGGCTAATAATTCAAGCAAGCCAGTTGTCTCTACACCGTAAACCAGAATAAATAGCCCGATAAAAAAGAAAATGGTTGTCCATTCAATATCACATAATGATTTAGCAACCAACTTTGACTGTTTTTCCTGATCGTGTGGTAAACAGTTTAGAATAAGTAATAATGCAGCACCAAACATAGCGATAGTAGCTGCTTGATAACCATAATCATGTCCAACAATAAAACCCAGCATAACCAGTGCCAGTACGGATATAGACTTTTTAAGTAATACCCAGTCTTTAATGGCATCTATTTCACGGTACATCATTACCTTGTTTTTAAGGGCCTTATCCGCTTTCAGGTGTCTTCCCCAGATCAGATAGATGGGAATAATAGAAATTAATAATATTAAAATGGCTATTGGGGCCAGATTAAATAGAAAATCATTATAACCAAGTCCGGTCGCTGAGCCGATCATTATGTTAGGAGGGTCACCAATCAAGGTAGCTGTGCCACCAATATTAGATGCAAAAATTTCTGCAAATAAATATGGGTAAGCATTTAACTTTAGTGTATCTGTAATCAATAATGTAATCGGTGCTATTAACAAAACAGTGGTAACGTTATCTAATAGTGCGGATAACAGGGCAGTGACTAACATAAGCATTACCAGAATGCCCCAGGGGTCAGCTTTAACTAATTTAGCTGAACGAATTGCAAGGTATTGAAATATACCTGAATCACGTGTGATACCAACAATTATCATCATGCCGGTGAGTAAACCAATGGTGTTAAAATCAACACCCTGTACGGCAGCTTCCTGAGTAAGTACACCTCCAATAATCATCAAGGCTGCCGCCATCATAGATATGACGGCTCTATTCAAACGTTCTGAAACGATTAATGCATAACTTAAGACAAACAGGCTACCTGCAAACCAGACAGGAGACAGGCCAAAAATAACTTCAGCCTGATGTGCCTCAGTCATTATTTATACCTCCGGCTTTAAAAATTTTATCACCGATTTCCCAGTATGAAATCATACCCATTAATTTGCAGGAACCTGGTTCTACAACAGGAATACTGGACCTTGTATTAAAGATTTGCATCATTGTTTCAGTAAGAGGTGTATCGGGCGAAACAGGTTTAATTTCATTGTTCATACAGATAGATATGGGCTGGTCTTTTACTTCAGAAAATCTATGAAACAGGTCTTCAAAAGATTCGTGTATAAAACCGATGTTTTCTAGTCCTTCATGTAAAAATACAGCTTTAGGTATGACCTGTTTTAAAAGACAGTTGACTCCAAACATGCCAAGGTAACAAAAATTTTCATCAACAACCGGTAAATTACGATATCGATTTTTCATAATATATTCGGCGGCACACTGAATGGTGTCAGTTGGACTAAGGGTCTGTGGATTGGGATTCATTGCTTCAGATGCATTCATAGTATTACTCAATATATCTTTATAAAATTAGGAATATTATGACTTATTGTTCGTTATATTTAATCCAGATCTGGCAAACATAGTAGCTGTTTCCATTCTTTTTTTATAATCAATTTCGATATATTTAATAATATATGTATTTAAACAGGTAATAGTAATTATTCTGTCATCTAGCCACATATAAAAATTAATTTTTTGACAATTATCAAATTAGCTAACATAAACGATTGTATTATTGATTTTAATATTTGCTTAACTTAAATATAAAGCCTGTTTTTTAAAAATACCTTAATAATCGATATTATTATACGATATGCACGGCATTAAGATTTAATATTAAACAGCCAGATTAAGATTATGACCTCATGTTTGTAATTTAACCATCGATGAGTCATAGCTGACTAAATGATAAACCTGTATTCATTGGACGATGTTTATATGACCGATCAAAATAAGAAACATGCGGGGATAATACAGGCGCTGATACAGGAATTTGAATTGCACAGGCTTCCATGTCTGTTGTGCATTAAAGATAAACTGGATAACGGAGATGTTCTCAGTGATGGGGATATTGAATTTCTTCATAGAGTGATCGATGATGCACGTCGAACTATACCTTTAACCATTTATTGCACAGAACTTCATGACTTTTGTATGTGTGTGGTAAGTCTGTTCAGGGATCTTACAGAAAGAGCACTGGAGAACCAGACAAAAAAAGTTACTGACTCAAATAGAATTACCATTCATTAATTTATTGTCCCTGTTCCAGAGTCCAGCGGATAGCTCGATGGGTGAGTTTATGCGCTGAGGTCAGTCCGAGTTTCTTTTTTATATGTGCCTGATGAGTTTCAATGGTTTTAATACTTAAATTTAGTCGTATAGCCATATTTCCAGGTGTAATACCCTGGCCAATCATTTCAAATACCTGTAGTTCACGGTTTGATAATAGCTCTATTCCCTGTTTATCATCACTGCCGCTCACCATATTATTAAGTATCCTTTCAGTCATTTGCTCACTTAAATAAACTTTGCCTTTGAGTACCTGACGAATAGCTGGAATAATTTTTTCCTGTGCTTCCTGTTTGTTAATGTAACCTCGCGCACCGACAGCCAGTACACGTTCAGCGTAAAGTGATTCATCATGCATCGAAGCAACTAACATTAAAATATCACTATTACGTGCCTTTATATGTTCGATTAAATCCAGCCCGCTACCTCCGGCTAATGAAAGGTCTATAATAGCCAGATCAGGTGTAATCGTATTGAGCAATTGTAATGCGCAAGCCATATCACCTGCTTCACCACAGACTTTTAGATCTGGGGTATCACCAATAAGCTGGGCAAATCCAGCTCGAACCAGTGGATGATCATCAACAATCAGTATTTTCGACATCAATCACCCTCTTTAATGATTGGGAAACGGCAGCAAACTTTTGTACCACGATTACCATTTGGATTTATCGTGATTTCACCATCAAAAAGTCCACAACGATGTTTCATTATACTCAAACCAAGTCCTGTAGAGTCGCCTAAGTTAAGTGGTATTCCAATACCATTATCAATCACTTCCAGTACACCGTGGTCATCTTCTATTTTAAGTGAAACACCTATCTGACTAGCATCCGCATGTTTAATCGCATTACACAATGATTCCTGTACGATACGGTAGAGGTGTGTGGCGGTGGCATCATCCAGCAGCAGTACAACATCATCAATCTGTAGCTTTATTGGAATATTACTCTGTTGTTGTATGTTTTCGGTGATCTCCTGTAACGACATCATGAATCCATCTGCATATATCTGAATTGGCATTAACCCACGTGAAAGTGCACGCACCTGAGTCAGCGCTTCGTGTAAGCCATGTGCTAACTGACTGGCAAGCTCATGTTCAGACTCGGTTGCATTGTTTAATAAACTCTGTGCCAGCATACCCAGGCCTGTTAGCTGTTGCCCCAATCCATCATGTAATTCTTCGCCGATGCGACGCTGCTCACGAGCCGGAATTGCAATAATTTC
The DNA here is from genome assembly GCA_026197015.1 of Gammaproteobacteria bacterium. Lineage (GTDB taxonomy): Bacteria > Pseudomonadota > Gammaproteobacteria > SZUA-229 > SZUA-229 > SZUA-229. The sequence goes on from JAPHRB010000027.1 coordinate 10,849, forward strand.
ACGTTGTAATCTTTGTTGCGTACTTAAGTCCATAATCAGGCCCGCAAACAGATGAGTATGTGTTAGCTGTATTTCTCCGACAGATAAATATATCGGAAACTGACTGCCATCTTTTCGTTGACCTAATAGTTGCTGTCTTTCGCCAATGATTTTTTTGATACCTGTTTTCAGGTAGTTTTCAATATAACTGTCATGATTCTCGCTATGCGGAGAGGGTGTTATTACTTTTATATTTTTACCCAGCAGTTCTTTTGAAGAATATCCGAACATGGTTTCAGCGGCTGAATTCATGAACTGAACAATTCCGTCGGTATCTATAAGAAAAATCGCTTCATGTGCTGTTTTAGCAAGAGTGTGAAAGGTTTCAGCCTGTTGTTCTATCTTTTGTGCCATGGGCTGAGTGATGCGTAAAAATATAATACTGGCAGGAATGACGACAAATAATGTGGCTAGAATAGCCATGCCACCCGCATAAAGGAAGGGTGTATATATTTCATTTAGGTTAATTCCATCCACAACATCGCTATTAATCAGTTCGAGCAAACCAAAATAAATTGAAGCAATAGAGATAGTTGCCACAACCAGTGTCGCGCTCACCATAAGGCCAATATGTAAAAGATATGTCTGTTTTTTTATCACAAATCTATATTACTCGAAAAACCTGTTATGTTTATACGAATATATCCCTATGTGGGTATAAGGGAATCCCTGATGGCCGATCAGTAATTTTAGGGACATGCTATTGAAAACCTTAAATGGATGATGAATAAATGACTATGCAATTACCCAATACAGCGATTGATAATAATATTACCCCAATTACCAATAGAGCCGGTTTTGTTCAATCAGTAATAGGCGGTGCACAATGTCGCACCTGTAATATCAGAGGGGGTTGCCTGATAGAACAGTTAAAGCAAACCCACGAGCATTCATTTCAGACCATAAAAAACAGAAGGGAACTATCAAAAGACGAACATGTCTTTTATGGCGGCGATGATACAAATGCAATATATACTGTGAGTCGTGGTTCTCTTAAGTCCTATATGTTGATGGAAAATGGTGAAGAACAGATTCTGGATTTCTACACGGCTGGTGATGTATTTGGTCTGGATGCTATGGGCAGACATTGCCATATTTCTTCTACCGTTGCACTGGAAACCACCGTTATCTGTAAGTTACCCTTAAATGAATTACAGCAGCGTGTGTTAGGCCAGGAGTTTTTTAGTATGATTTCAGAAAACCTGCTACGCGATCATAATCAGATGTTAATGTTAGCAAGGAAAGGAGCCGATGGTCGTCTAGCCAGTTTTTTAATGAATATGTCACAGCGCAGTAAAAAAAGTAATCAGCCAGATGATGAAATAATTTTAAGCATGACTCGTCGTGATATTGCTAATTATCTCGGTATGGCAATAGAAACGGTTAGTCGTACACTTCGCCGTTTTCAGGACACTGGTATGCTGAAAGTCACTCAACGTAAGGTGAAAATATATGACTTTGAAAAGCTGCTGATAATAGCCGGCACACAGGCGATATGTTAATTCTCTGATTGCGTTGCATCATAATTTTGTAACTTATTAACTATATTATGTACTCTCTAATCATGTATATTTACAGATACCATTACTTTTAATCTGTTCAAGGCTCATGTAAAGATATAAAAGTAAATCAGGAATTTACAGCATATTTTTAACTGATAGTTGATTTAACTAAAAGTTAACCGTTTTGAGACAATTAAATTACTATAATCAGGGCGTTAGCAATGCATATTATTGCAGCAGATGTGGGTGGCACAAAAACACGACTGGCATTGGCCGATGTTGATGAAGCGAATAATATATTACATGAAGCACGTTACCTAAGCGCTGATTTTGAAAGTTTTGAACCTATGCTGCATGCTTTTATTAACGAGTGCAGTGCCTCGGTTAGCAAGTTTGAAACCTCTAATATAGAGATTTTAACATTGGCCTTACCTGGTCTGGTTAATGAAACATCAGCTAATTTAACGAATCTACCCTGGGTAATAACCAAACAGCTGTTAAAAGACTCATTTGGTATAAAAAACGTGTATTTTATGAATGATTTTCAGGCCTCTGCATTGGGTACTCGTCAACTCCTTGAAACAGATAAAATTATATTAAATACAGGATATCCTCATACCGACAATTTAAAAAAGAATACAATAGGTGTGACTGTCGGTGCTGGTACCGGGCTGGGTTTAGCCTGGACTCAGGATAATCTGCAGGGGAGTGAGGTAACAACCTGTGCTTATGATACTGAAGGTGGACATATCGACTTTGCACCTGTTGATGAGATTCAGATACGTCTGCTGCAGTTTTTGCAGAAACGTCATGGGCACGTATCATATGAAAGAATTTTATCCGGTGATGGTTTAGTTACGCTGTATGAATTTTTTACAAATAAAAAGAGCGATAATATCAGTGCTGAATGGGTCAATAAACAGGCTCTAACTGATCAGGCTGCTGATGATGCCATGTCACTATTTGTGAAGATTTACGGTGCGTATATTGGCAATATCGCTTTATTGTATAAACCCTCTGCTGGCATCTATATTACTGGGGGCATAGCTGCAAAACTTTTAAATAAAATGCAGTCTGAAAGCTTTATCAGTGGATACCTTAATAAAGGTAGAATGGAGTCACTTGTACGAAAAATTGCGGTCTATGTTGTTACTAATGAACGTGTCGGCATGTTAGGGGCTATGACGGAAACCATGAAAATACACCATGCATTATCACCACAGAGATTAAAATGACTAAAAAATCAAAACAATCGCAGGAAAGAAACTACCGATATTATACCGATTCAAATATTGGTACTGAACTGACGCGTAAAACATTAGTATTAATTTTAGCCGGTGGCTCAGGATCAAGGTTAAAGGGCCTGACAAAATGGCGCGCAAAACCAGCGGTGCCGTTTGGAGGTAAATACCGAATTATCGATTTTGCACTATCAAATTGCGTAAATTCAGGACTTAGACGAATTGGTGTTTTAACCCAGTACAAGTCCCATTCATTAATTCGACATCTGCAACGTGCCTGGGGGTTTATGCGTGCCGAGATAGGTGAGTTTGTTGAAATTATTCCGGCCCAGCAACGTGTTGATAATCAATGGTATCGCGGTACCGCAGATGCTTTATATCAAAATATTGATATTATACGTCGTCATGCCCCTGATCATGTCATTGTTCTGGGGGGTGATCATATCTACACCATGGACTACTCAAAGATGTTGTATGATCATGTTACGACTAGTGCAGACGTCACGGTTGGCTGCATTGAAGTGCCACGTGAAGAAGCCTCGGAATTTGGTGTTATGTCTGTTGATGACAAATATCGTATAACCAAATTTACTGAAAAACCCGATCAGCCTGAGGCCATGCCAGGAAAACCAGACAAAGCGCTGGCATCGATGGGTATTTATATCTTCTCAACGGATTATCTTTATGCCAGTCTGATAGCAGATGCTGAAGATGACAATTCAGCACATGACTTCGGTAAGGACATAGTACCAAAGAGCATATCGATCTGTAATGCCAATGCGTATCCATTTCTTGATAGCGATGGAAACTCGGCATACTGGCGTGATGTCGGCACGCTTGATTCCTACTGGAAGTCTAATATGGAATTATGTGCAGTTGAGCCTGAACTTAATTTATATGCACAGGACTGGCCTATCTGGACTTACCAGACACAGCATCCGCCCGCTAAATTCATTTTTGATGATGATGAAGTGCGTGGCCAGGCAATTGATTCGATGGTATCTGGTGGCTGCATAATATCAGGCGCACTGGTAAAACGATCGGTTATTTTCTTTGCCACTGAAATAGAACGTGGCTCGACTATTAAAGACAGTGTGATATTACCCAAGGTATCAATAGGTGAAAACTGTAGAATTACACGTGCCATTATAGACAAGGCATGTATTATTGAAGATGGAATGGTTATTGGTGAGGATTTAGAGCTCGATAAAAAACGCTTTCATGTAACAGAAAGTGGCATAGTATTAGTAACCCCGGAAATGCTTGGGCAACATCTTTATGCTGTTGATAAAAAAGATCTAAATATCTGACTTAGTAGATAACTCTACAGAACTCAGGCTACAGAAAAATCTGCCTGGTATTTGCACTTTATTACACGAATCTAATTAGTTATGACCAACAAAGAACAGAGCAAGAAGATTATTAAAGATGATGAAGCACTTAACTTTGTTTTGTGCTGGCATATGCATCAGCCCTGGTATCAGGAGGGGATTGATGGTGATTACAAACTTCCCTGGGTTTACCTGCACGCAATAAAAGATTATGAGGATATGGCTTCACACCTGGAAGCTCATCCTAAAATGCATGTGGTTGTAAATTTTGCACCGGTTCTGTTAGAGCAGCTTGATGATTATGCTACTCAATTAAAAAACTGGCTTGATACAAAAGCCCCTATGAAAGACCCGATGTTAAACATGTTAGCCGGTGTGACAGCTGTACCAAAGTCACCCCATCTGCGTTATCAGCTGTTATGTGATTGTCAGCGTGCTAATGCAGAAAAAATGATTGATCCTTATCCAGACTTTAAAAAATTATTAGAGCCTGTCAAGTCCATGTTTCCGGGGGGCTTATGTGATGAACATGAGACAGGTTGTTTATATTACCTTAACTCACAATATTTTATTGATGTGCTGGTCTGGTATCACATTGCCTGGCTCGGACATTCTTTAAAACAGACGCAGATTTCTAGTCATTTAATCAAAAAAGCTAAAATGTTTGATCAGAAAGATCGTCGTGATTTGTTACAGCTTATATATGACTGTATTTCTAGTCTTATTCCGCGTTACAGAAAACTCGCGGAAAGTGGTCAGATAGAACTTTCAATGACACCCTACGGACACCCTATTATTCCATTATTGAATGATATGGATAATATGCAATGCGCCCAACCTGAAGCACCACTACCTAAATGTGAAACCTATCCGGGAGGTTTGGAGCGCTCTCGCTGGCACATTCAGCAAGGCCTCGACTGTTTTGATCATTATTTTGGAATGAGGCCAGAGGGAATCTGGTTATCTGAAGGCGCTATATCAGAAGATGCAATTGGCCTGATCGAAGAATTTGATTTTAAGTGGACTGCATCCGGTGAAGGGGTGTGGCGTAATAGTATACGGCTTGGCGATCATGACGCTGAAAAAGTACACAGTAAACGAGCCCTTTTTCACCCTCATATTCTTGATGGTTATAAACCTAAACTATTCTTCAGGGATGACGGCCTGTCTGATCTGATTGGATTTGAATATAGCAGAATGAATTCAGTTGATGCGGCTAATGACCTTGTACATCATCTGGTAAACATTGCAGACTTTCTGGGTGAAAACGCACATAAACACGTAGTATCTATCATTGTTGATGGAGAGAATGCCTGGGAGTATTACCCCCATAACGGTTATTACTTCCTCGATCATCTTTATAAAACACTATCAGATCATCATCTTATACGTACCTCGACTTTTTCTGAATTAGCTGAGAAAACCAAAACACATGCACTTGATCAATTATGTGCAGGTAGTTGGGTTTATGGATCATTTTCAACCTGGATAGGTGAGCCTGACAAAAACCGCGCCTGGGACAGGCTGGTAGAGGCTAAAGTAGCATATGACAGTGTTATAAATGAGGGCGTATTAAATGAACAAGAAGCCGACCTGGCAATACGCCAACTGGCTATCTGTGAAGGCTCAGACTGGTTCTGGTGGTTTGGTGAAAAGAATTCATCAGACAGTGTCAGTGATTTTGATGAACTGTTTCGTTTGCAACTGAAAAATTTATACGAGTTACTTAAGTTACCCATACCCGCCAATCTTGACGAACCTCTTTCCGTGGGTGGTGGTAATGCTGAAAATGCAGGAACCATGGTCAGAAATATTGGATAAATATGCCCACGCCTGATCTGCAACTACGTCGTGCAGGTATTCTATTGCATCCTACATCACTGCCGTCCGGTCAATTAGACAGTGATGTAGAGCGTTGGTTGAATATTTTATTCGATACTGGTTTTAGTATATGGCAGGTATTACCGCTGGGTGAACCGCAGGCTGGACTTTCGCCTTATCAATGTAGTTCTGCCTTTGCATTTAACCCGGCATTACTAACCGATATCCCAGCGAGTAATGAAAGTGATAATGGTTTTATCGCTTTTTGTAACAATCAGCAGTACTGGCTCGATGACTATGCACTCTTCAAAGTTTTAAAACAGAATTTCAATGATTCAGCCTGGATTGACTGGCCGGATCAATGGAAGTTTCGTGACCCCGCTGTTTTACAACACACAGCTCAGCTATATAAAGAGACTTTACTTGAATTAAAATGGCAGCAATATCAGTTACATAAACGCTGGCAGGAAATAAGACTAAAAGCATCTGAGCTGGACATACTGCTATTTGGCGATATGCCAATTTATATTGGTCATGATAGTGCTGATGTATGGGCTCACCGTGAGTTATTTATACTTGATAGCAGTGGTAACATGGAGGTGGTTAGTGGTGTACCACCGGACTACTTCTCAGACACAGGTCAACGATGGGGTAACCCTCACTATGACTGGGAGACTATGCATAAGGATGATTATACCTGGTGGATAAAAAGGATGCATCACCACCTTGAACTATTTGATCTGGTACGTATTGATCACTTCAGAGGGCTGGAAGCAGCATGGATGATTGATGCTACATGTGAAACAGCGGTTGATGGACATTGGCAAAAAATACCCGGTGATGAGTTATTATCGGCTATAAAAATGAGTCTGAAAAATAATCACGGTCAGCTGCCTTTTGTTGCTGAAGATCTTGGCGTTATCACACCCGAGGTTACCGCATTAAGAAAAAAATACCATTTACCGGGTATGTCGATATTACAGTTTGGCTTTGATGAATTTGAAGACAATCCACATAAACCTCAAAATATAGAAGAAGATAATGTGGTTTATACTGGTACTCACGATAATGATACAACAAAAGGCTGGTTTAATAACCTTGAAGCTGGTGTAAAAAATCATGTATTGCGGACATTAAACTTGCCAGAACTAGATGAACGTGAAAATGATGATAGGCTGGCAGATCATCAGAGATGCTGGGATAATGGTGTCGAGGTAGCTGACCAGGTGGTTGAAAAAATGGTTGATAACGCGATGTTTTCACGTGCATATATTTGTATCATTCCAGTTCAGGATTGTTTTCACCTGGACTCAAGTGCACGTATGAATATACCCGGGACTAATACGGGAAACTGGCAATGGCAGTTTCAATGGTCACTAATTGAACAAAATCATGATAGCGGGCATATTGAAAAAATTCGTTTACGTAATCAAAAGGCAGATCGGTTAATTAAACCGACAGATTAAAATAATAAAATGATTGAAGCAGTAACTAGAATACAGCAGGGCTTACATCACGATCCTTTTGAGTGGTTGGGCATACATCCAGCGCGAGCTGGATATGTGATACGCGCTTTTATGCCGTCAGCTGAAAGTGTTGAGCTGGAAAATGTCGGTCCAATGATTCGCTGTGAAGGTACTGATACATTTGAACTAAATATCAGCAAACAACAGAAAGATAATTTACCACTACATTATAGTTTAAAGTGGATTGAAAAAACCTCGAAAGAAACTTATCAAGTCATTTCACCTTATAGCTTTCAACCAGTGCTCAGTGATTTTGATCTGAACCTGTTTAGCGCTGGTACACATCTTCATATATATCGTTTTCTGGGTGCACGTCTGCAAACTATTGATGAAATTGAAGGCTGCCTGTTTGCTGTATGGGCACCAAACGTTAAAAGGGTTAGCGTGATAGGTGATTTTAACGGCTGGCATGGTTTACGCCACCCAATGCGTATCCGTGGTGAATCTGCTGTATGGGAACTTTTTATACCCGGCTTACACGCAGCCGATAATTACAAATTTGAAATTCGCACTCGCAGTGATGAAATTATTCAAAAAACGGATCCCTATGCGCGGTCAATGGGATTGCGCCCTGATACCACGAGTAAAATCACCGCCATTGATAACTATAAATGGACTGATCATAACTGGCTGTCACAGCGTAAAAAATGGCAGTGGTTACATGAGCCCATGACAATATACGAAGTTCATGCAGGCTCATGGCGGCGTCACGATGATGGTGGTTTTCTAAGTTATAGCGAACTGGCAGACCAGCTTATACCTTATGTAAAAAAGCTGGGGTATACACACATTGAGTTTCTGCCTTTCACAGAACATCCCCTTGATGAATCATGGGGATATCAGGTAAGTGGTTACTATTCTCCAACTTCAAGGCATGGCAGTGCGGATGAACTTCGCTACCTGATTGATAGTGCGCATCAAAATGATATTGGTATTATTCTTGACTGGGTGCCGGCTCATTTTCCACGTGATGAATTTGCACTGGCACGATTTACCGGTGAATGCTGTTATGAATATGCTGACCCAAATAAGGGTGAGCATATCGACTGGGGCACTCTCATTTTTAATTATGGTCGCAACGAGGTACGTAATTTTCTGATTGCTAATGCAGTTTACTGGATTGAGGAATTTCATCTTGATGGACTGCGAGTAGATGCAGTGGCCTCCATGTTATATCTGGATTACTCACGTGAACATGGACAATGGTCGCCAAATGATCATGGTGGACGGGAGCATCTGGAAGCAATCGATTTTATAAGAAACCTTAACAATGTTGTGCATGCTGAATTCCCCGGCGTAATCACACTGGCCGAAGAGAGCACAGACTGGCCTCAGGTTTCACGGCCAACCGATAGTGGCGGCCTTGGCTTTTCTATGAAATGGAATATGGGCTGGATGCACGACACGCTGAATTACGCACAGACAGATCCTTTATACCGCAAGTTTCATCAGAATCAGCTTACCTTCAGTCAACTTTATGCCTATAGTGAGAATTTTGTATTACCTCTTTCACATGACGAAGTTGTACACATGAAACGCAGTATGCTGGATAAAATGTCAGGTGATGTCTGGCAAAAATTTGCCAACTTGCGAGTGTTGTATGCATACCAGTACGCACACCCGGGCAAGAAATTGCTCTTCATGGGGGGCGAGTTTGGCCAATGGAATGAATGGAGTGAAGCAAAATCACTCGACTGGGAAGTTTGCGGATTAGATAAACATGCTGGCCTGTTTAATCTTATCAGTGACCTCAATTCTGTTTATCGTAATAACCCGGCTTTGTATTTTTTTGATTTTGACCATGAGGGTTTCCAGTGGCTCAGTTGTGATGATGTTGATAACTCAGTATTGGCATTTATTCGCCGTTCACAAAATGACACATTTGTATGTATATTTAATTTTACGCCAGCACCTTTGGAAAATTATGTAATTGGTGTTCCTGACGCGGCTGTTTATAAAGAAGTATTTAATTCTGATGCGGCCTGGTATGGGGGATCAGATATGGGTAATGCTGGTGAAGTTCAAAGTCAGCATCAGTTTAATCATGGTTTTGAAAATAGCCTGAGGTTAACGATTCCGCCTTTAGCCGCACTGTTTCTGAAGAAGCTAGACTCTTGAATATTTTATTTGCCGCCAGTGAAGCATTTCCACATGTCAAAACGGGGGGCCTGGGTGATGTCGTTCATAGTTTACCGCTTGCCCTTAAAAAGCAGGGTGATGATGTCCGACTGGTATTACCTGCATATCGAGATGTGCTTGCATCAGTAGACTCGTTAAAAGAACTCGGTTACTGGGATTTGCCCGGCATAGGTGTTACACATCGGGCACGTATTTTACAGGCATATCTGCAAAAATCAGATGAACATTTATACTTGATTGATGTACCTGCTTTATTTGACAGGGCAGGTAACCCCTATGTGAACCCGCAAGGTTTTAACTGGCCGGATAATGCAGAACGTTTCAGCGTATTCAGTCGTGCGGTTGCCCAGTTAGCAAAAGGCATACCGGGTACAGACTGGGTACCCGATGTAATACATAGTCACGACTGGCAAAGCGGTCTGGTTCCGGCTTTTTTAAGTATGTCATATCCACGACCAAAAAGTGTTTTCACTATTCATAATTTAGCCTATGACGGTCATTTTTCCTATGAATTTTTTACTTCACTGGCATTACCTCCAGAATGGTGGTCATCTGAACTTCTTGAATTTCATGGCGGATTCTCCATGTTAAAAGCGGGTTTGGTATTTTCTGACCATGTCACCACAGTAAGCCCGACTTATGCTAAAGAAATTTGTACGCCTGAATTTGGTTATCGATTTGAAGGTGTACTGCAACACCTGGGCAATAAACTCAGTGGTATTTTAAACGGTATTGATACTGAAATATGGAATCCTGAAACTGATAGGCATCTTGCAAAAAACTATAAGCTTGATAAGAATTGGCAAAAAAATAAACTAATTAACAAAGAGGATTTGTTAGTTGAAACGGGTCTGCAGAAAACCAGTGCGCCATTACTGGGTTTTATTGGCAGACTGGTTGAACAGAAAGGTATTGATCTAATTATTACGATGTTACCATCGCTTTTTGCAAACACAGATATAACAGTTATTATTCTAGGTTCAGGGAATGCGTTGTTTGAAAAACAGTTAAAATCACTCGCTGATAAATTCCCCACGCGACTAGCTGTTCATATTGGTTATTCCGAAGATTTAGCACATAAGATTGAAGCAGGTTGTGATATGTTTCTTATGCCATCACGCTTTGAGCCATGTGGGTTAAACCAGATGTATAGTTTACGTTATGCAACACCTCCTATCGTTAACTTCACTGGTGGCCTCGCAGATACAGTAATCAACACGACAGCGAAAACTATTAAAAATAAAACGGCAAATGGTTTTGTGTTTGATAAAGTTACTGCTGATGCTCTATTATCAACCGTTAAGCGTGCTATGAAAGTCTATAATAAACCTGAGCAGTGGCAACAAATATGTGAAACGGCAATGGCTGAGGAACTGGGCTGGGAAAGCAGTGCAAAGAAATATCAGGAGCTGTACCAGAAATAACTTCGCAATTATAAATCACCATTAAATATATAAAAAATGATAGAGAATTAACATGTCAAAAAAAAATTGGGTAGATACAAGTAAAATTCCAGAAATGGAACCCCTGCCAGCTGACAGTCGTTCATTGTCTGAAGGTTTCCATCGATACCTTAGAAATCATCTTGGCCATTTTTTAAGTTGCCAGCCTTTTTATGTGTATGAGGCAATGTCCCTCACCATACGTGACCGTATAATGGCAAGGTGGCACACGACCTGGCAACGACATAAAAAACCTCGTGTTCGTAAAGCTTATTACATGTCATTAGAGTTTTTAATTGGTCGTGCGTTAGGTAATCATCTACTTAATCTGGATCTGGAAAAAGAGACACGTGAAGCCTTATGTAATTTTTCTGTAGAACTTGAAGACCTGATAGAAGAAGAACCTGATGCAGGATTGGGTAATGGCGGTCTTGGTCGTCTGGCGGCCTGCTTTATGGATAGTTGTGCAACACTGGAGTTACCTGTAATAGGTTACGGTATTCGTTATGAATACGGAATGTTTCGCCAGCACATAGAAAATGGTTATCAAGTTGAAGAACCAGATCACTGGTTACGAGATGGCAATCCATGGGAAGTATCACGTTCCGAATATGAGCAGAATATTCACTTTGGTGGGCGCACAGAGCATTTCAGAGATCCTGATGGAATTCATCGGGTACGTTGGGTAGAGACAAATGACGTAATTGCTATACCTTATGACATGCCTGTTTCCGGTTATTGTAATGAAACTATCAATACACTCAGATTATGGAAAGCAAGTGCAACAAATGAATTTAATTTAGATGACTTTAATGCGGGTAGTTACTCTGAAGCAGTAGAGGCTAAAAATGATGCGGAACACATTTCTATGGTGTTGTATCCGAATGATGCTAGTGAAAGCGGTAAAGAACTTAGATTAAGACAGCAATATTTTCTGGCCTCTGCCAGTCTGCAAGATGTTATGAGATTATGGGAAGAAACTGATGGCCCTGATTATTCACAATTTGCTGATTTCAATGTTTTCCAGATGAATGATACCCACCCAACTATTGCAGTAGCAGAACTGATGCGACTGTTAATGGATGTAAAACGTATGGAGTGGCAACCTGCATGGGAAATAACCACGAAAACCATGGCTTATACAAATCATACTTTACTACCAGAGGCACTTGAGCGCTGGCCTGTTGACCTGTTCGAGCGATTATTACCGCGACTAATGGAAATCATCTACCAGATTAATAAAATTTTTCTACATGAAGTTGCATTAAAATGGCCTGGTGATACTGATAGACAATCACGAATGTCAATCATTGAGGAAAGTGGTACTAAACAGGTGCGTATGGCTTATCTTGCCATAGTTGGAAGTTTCTCTGTAAATGGCGTTGCCAAATTACATTCACAATTATTAACTGATGGTTTATTTAAAGATTTTTATGAATTATGGCCTGAGAAATTTAATAATAAAACCAATGGTGTTACACCGAGAAGATGGATGGCCCGTGCGAATCCAGAAATGAGCAGTCTGATCACCGAGCACATTGGGTATGAATGGTTAGCAGATTTGAGTCATATTCATTATCTGAAAGAATTTTCTAATAATGGAAATAACGATTTTCATAAAAGATGGTTTGAAATTAAACAACGAAATAAAGCTCGTCTTACTGAACTTGTTTTAAATGAGACAGGTATAGAGTTTAATCCTCAAGCTATGTTTGATGTCCAGGTGAAACGTATTCATGAATATAAGCGACAGTTACTTAATGTATTACACGTAATACACTTATATATCCGTATAAAAAATGGAGACACAGAGAACTGGACTGCACGTAATGTTTTGATAGGTGGTAAAGCTGCTCCCGGTTATCATATGGCTAAACTGTTAATAAAGCTGGTCAATAATGTAGCTGAAATCATAAATAATGATCCGGATGTTAACTCAAAGTTAAAACTGGCTTTTATACCTAACTTTAATGTTTCGGCAATGGAAGTTATCTGTCCCGGCACAGATTTATCAGAACAGATATCAACAGCAGGAAAAGAAGCTTCGGGCACTGGAAACATGAAGTTTATGATGAATGGTGCATTAACTATTGGAACCTATGACGGTGCCAATATAGAAATACTTGAACATGTTGGTGAAGATAACTTTTTCCTGTTTGGCTTAAGAGCAGATGAAGTAACCGCAATGCAGAAACATTATAACCCACAAAGTTTTATTGATAATGACAGTGACCTTCAGGCAGTATTACAATTACTTGAAAGTGGACATTTTAATTTATTTGAACCTGATATTTTTCATGACCTTATAACATCAATACGTAGCCCACATGATCATTGGTTAACCATTGCAGATTTTCGTAGTTATATTGATTGTCAGGAAAAAGTCGCAGCCTGTTATAAGGACAGGGAAAGCTGGATAAATAAAAGCATTCTTAATACGGCATCTAGTGGTTATTTTTCAACAGACAGAACAATGCAGGAATATAATGAAGATATCTGGAAACTCTAAAAATGCATCAGTTATTTTCAATAATTTAAAGTCGTTTGAGGAATAAAAGTAAAATGGTAGCTGTTAATCGGAATATCAAGACCGCAGAACCGACTAATATTGTAATTTTTGGTGTTACTGGTGACCTGAGTAAACGCAAATTGATACCGGCGCTGGTACGTA
>JAPHRB010000035.1 GCA_026197015.1 Gammaproteobacteria bacterium
ATGTTGCTTCGATTTTTAACCTGAATGAAACCGAACACGACGACTACTTTGATGCAATATATGGCGTCAAGAAGGTTGTAGAATCAACGGACATGAAATCACTCTACGAAGAGATGTTAAAAAGAGATTGTTTTAAAGAGCGCCCCAGAGACCACATTGAAACAGTTTTGAAATTACCGTTTCTGAGAAACCAGCCTAATGCCTATACTCTCGGAAATAATGATGGAAGAGAAGCAGGACGAAGTATCGACCACTTACATATCATTATGTTACCTCGCTTCAAGGGAGATGTAGAGAATCCGGGCGGCGGCATCCGAAATGTCATTCCTAAGCGGGCTCAATACAAAAGGCGGTAAGGTAATAATTATTAACAGGGTTATCAGTAGGCTCGGTGACAGTTGCTAATTTTTCTTAAATGTCACCGAGTCTTTAAATAATTCATTATAGGCTTTTAGATCTATTAAAGTACAAACCTATAGATTCTGATAACAAATAACCACTATTTATATAAAACAATTCTGCCGGACTGCCTTTACGCGTAAGAAGGTATGAAGATGTAACATTGTTTTTCTTTAAATGGCTATCGAGCTCACGTAATAACTTCTTAGCAATGCCTGTTCGTTGTTTTTTAGCTTTTACACACATTTCTTTTATTATAAATTGTGTTGTTTTTTGATAAGGTTCGAAATTACCAAAAACGAAACCTATAAGCTCGTCGTTTTCAATAGCGGACAGACCTAAGAAATATGGCGCATTTTGATAGCACTGTAAACGATCATAAGCACTTTCAATAGACCAGGTCTCGAACCATGGATCCTGACTAAATACTTCGACTAGAAGAGCGGCGTGACTATCAATACCTGATTCTTTTACTTGAACTATTTCAATTTTATTTCTTTATTGAACATATCAATTTTTATCTTCTGATAAGAAGCAGTTTTTTACCCTTACACCTTTGATTATTTTCTACCTACTTCTTGCTCGTTATTGTATCGGCTTAAAAAAGGTATTTATCTGCTACACCCTGAGGTATTGGAAGGTTATAAATTATAGCTAATTATAAAAAATAAGTGCCAGAACAGAATAGTTTCTAATATTAGAAACTATTCTGTTCTGGCACTTATTTATACACATTATACTGTGGTGTTAATTGGGACAAAAAACCCAATTAACTCCAGGTCTTAATCAAACTTTACAACGACTAAGATTACTTAGCAGTTTTAAGTTTGTCTTTACCCATTCCAGCTGCTGGTGTGATAGATTTCACATCTTTGCCAGTAATAGGGCTTATTGTTGAATCAACTGCCATGTCTCCATGACTCTTTTTCCATTCCTGATATTTCACTCCCGACTTTTCCATTTCCTGACACTTGTTTAACTCAGTTTCGCCCATGTTAGCTGGACACTCAGCATATGCAAATCCAGTTGAAAAAAGGCTACATAAAAGTACTATCATTTTTGTTTTCATTATTTAATCCTCGTTAGTTTATCTATAAAGAACCACGGGCACATACTATGCCTATTAACGAGACATTGTCATAATTTGATTACTCTTATGTGATACTGGTCACGTGTTTTTAACATGAACGTTCTGCTGCACTTCTCGTGGCTAGTTTAACTAAGCGATTCAATGCAATCTTTAATGACATTACATTAAATTTATAAATTCGTTTTCACCTGTCACTACTATAGAAGCAGGGTAACAAAGCGTGACTAATATCAGGTATATTCTGGGTTAAGAAAAGGTTTTATCTTGTGGCTCCCGAAGTGTTATATATTTTTCAGGTTGCAGGTAACTTTTTTAGCATGATGATTCTCTAAATATTTGAACTAATGACCACCTTGCCTGGCACTACTTTTCCAGATATTACCGTTGCTCATAACTTAAGGCTTTATTAACTATAACAGCGGTTATAGCTGGCTCTTTTTATCGTTTTTGGCCTTTAGCTTTCAACTGAAATAGGCCGGGTTATCTTTTTTGTTATCTTGCCGAGTCGATACATCCTGCTCGCACTCACCATACCTTCCATTACAATTTTTACAGATTTTTCAGTTAAATTTGCACCAATTTCCTCCAGCACCATCGAACCTATCTCTTCAATACCTGCCGCAGTTACTGCACTCACGATTGTATGTTTAAATAAATACAGAGAGGATAAACCTGTTATTTCCAAACCATAAATCCTGCTGATTTCTCGTAACAACATGTTTGCACGAAACATAACCATAAAGGCATCCAGTGCTGGATGCGGGGATATGGCAACCAGCCCGGAAATGGATAAAGTCGCTTTATTAATTGCATCATCAACATCCTTATCCAGCCTCGATAACACAACATTGTCCAACAGTGATAGATACTCACTTACTGTTTTACGATCATGTCGGGCTTCATCAAACTGTCGATATTCTTCTGGATAATGGTTTTTTATAGCGTTTAAAACAGGTTTCAACGTTTCGTGAACGCCGACCGTTGAATCCTCATTAATGTACCGTGTTAATTGACGTTGAGTCTGCTGAATTCGATCAATCGATTGAATAGCTCGCCTTTCTCTCCAGATGAGCCTCGCCAGAATACTGATAAAAACAAGCGTGATAATAGTCAGTGGAACGGCAAGCCATATACTGGTATTCCACGCATCTACTAGAGACACTATCGTTGCATAAAGCAGCCATAAACTTATAAACGAAACAAATGCTATAAATAAGCGCGAGCCGCGTTTTTCATTTAAGTGCCCATGTTCACCATGCCGGGCAGGTGATGAATCTTCAGGTGCGGCTTTTGTTGGCTCATTAACAGGCACTGGTTTTCTTTTATCTACTGCACTTTTATTTTTTGTTATGTTTTCACTTCGCTCTGAATGATCACTCTTTGTTTTTGTTTTACTCCCTGGCATTCCAGACTTTTCTGTCACAGCAACCCCCTCTGCCACCTCAGAACCAACTGCAACAGTTTCTTCTTTAACTGGACCCGGTTTGCGTATTTGCTCGCTCAATTGAAATCCTCCCCTATTAAAAAGTTCAGAGCCTTACCCAAATTTATGGCAGGAAACCCCTCATCAAATGCATTCGGCATATATGATGGAGAAAACTGTAAAAATTGAAATTCCAATGTATCCCAATCAGGCGGAACATCGAGTGGTAAACCTCCAGGGTCATAAGCACCCTGCTCTGCATTTAGTGGTTTACCGTATAATATTTCTCGCTTGGGCGCGTTAACCGTCATACGATCTTCTGATGCTTTCACCGAAGATATCTCCATAATCTCGTGAAATTTAACGCTACTCTTGAACTGATTATCATCATCAATATATCTAATCATTTTACGTAACATCTGTTCCAGATTTGCCCTGTCACCACGTGTTACATGATCCGCTTTAGTAGCCGCAAATAACACATGGGTAACATTGTGACCTTTTACCCAGTCAAGAAGGCTACCTTTTCCATAATGAAAAGATTTTAATAGCAGCTTTAATGCATCTATTAATTCATTATAAGCAGCTTCGCCTAACTCCAGCGTGCGTAAGATATCAACCAGAACAATCTGTCTATCAATACTCGCAAAATAATTTTTGTAAAAAGGTTTAACCACCTTTTTCTTATACTCAGCAAAACGCCGCTTTAATTTATCCCCCAGTTGACCCTGCCTGATATCTTCAGGTAACGGCACCAGGCGTAAAACAGGTGAATGACGCATATCACCAGGTCGTAATAACCTTCCGGGTTGATTAAAAATAAGACCATTAGATGCAGCAAGATGTAAATATTTCTCCCATAAATCAGCAAGGCGCTCTAATATGCCTTCATCATCCTGCTCGGCAAGGAGTCCCTTTATTTCTTCAAAATAGTCTTTACTCCAGTCTGCTCGCTGTGATTTCTTTGCTCGATTTAACATATCATCAGACCAGTCAGCATAAGACTGATTTAACATAGGCAAATCTGCCAACCACTCTCCCGGGTAATCAATCAACTCAATCTGAATGGATTCTTCACTGTCCCAAAAACGGCCTTTGGCATGATAATCAAGATCTAATACCAGGTGAGAAATACCATCGGTTGGTAAAGGCCAGTCTGCCTGCTTGTCTATCAAACTATCACGTACTTTTCTGAATGGAAATTGAGGAAGATCAGCATGAATATCATCTCGAATGCTTGCGCATTTAAAACGACCAAGTTCAAAAGGTGCAAATTGAGATAATGGCCCCTGAGCCCGTCGACTGTCCCATGAATCTGCTGTTAATAAAGCCTGCGCCAGAGAACCGATAAACACCGACTTTCCAGAACGCGCAAAACCTGTAACACCTATTTTTATTTTTTTATTTATTGAAAACACACAAATTACCTACAAAGCAGATTTTTATTAGCGTTATGTTATGAGAATAGCATCATTACATATCGAAACCACTCTATTATTAGCCCTGATAATTAAAGGCATTTTAGCTTATATTCTTAGGCCACTGCTGGCCCATTAAGTTTCACAGCAGTGTGTTTGATTAGATGTGTTGTTATGGCATCCAAACCATATTTGCCACTTCGTTCTCTAATTTTGAAACCCAACGTTATGGTTAAGGTTCTCGCGGTTGTTGTGTTTCGTCGTTTGAAGTATTTGTTAAACTCACCACCCTGGCGGTTACATACATAGTCAAAAGAATTGCAACTGCGAAAGCGTAAAGCCCATAACGCATTTCTACACTGGCAACGGCACCCAGTTTAACCGCAACAACAAGAACAGCCACCACGAACACATCTAACATGGACCATTTCCCATATAGGTGCATCCAGTGTAAATATTTCTCTAACTTTTTATCACTCTTATCACCTGAACTAAGTAACATGTTCAATACCACGAGTTTAAGAAAAGGCAGCACTACACTAAAACCCGTGATAATAATAAATAGAAAAAACTGACCTTCTGTTAATAATTCCAGGGCGCCACCAAGCACTGAAAATGTACTCTCGATGAGCACAAATTTTTTCAATGTGATAATCGGTGAAATCAGCCCTAAAATAAGAAAGAATAAGGTCACACCTAAAATCACTCGAAGCACCTTTGCTTCACCTGGATGATCAATTGCAATATTCAATTTTTATCCAGGTGAAGTGATATGTGGCAAATTATAAACATTTGAAAATACAATTAACTCTCACTTGTCAGCACACCCTTTAATTCTAGAACATGAATTCTAGAATGGGTGTCTCTATATTTTTTTACCTGCGAATACAAAAGCACTAACACAAGTTAATTACATTTCACTAAACTAGCTATTGGCACAACGCCGCCCCGCCAATTCACTAAGCAAGCTGAAGGGCGCCAGGTTAGTGATGTTCCCAAAAGCATCACGTGCGAACACCGTTAAAGCCACCCCGTTTTGAAAAGTGCTTTCGATATTAAAGAAAACAACAACGCCGGTTCTTACATTAGCTCCTAGTGGAGCAAAAGCCACGTGAATCTCATCACGAAAATCGGTATCTACATTTGAAAAACTAACGTCTGGCTCTGTGGAACCAAGCCTGGTCGAACCAGGGCGAATACCATTACCCTCGGTAATGATCTCTGCACGAGTAAGACCAGAAGGATCGGTGATAACAACTCTAACATCAACATTACGCCCACTGATAGCACCTAAAACGATGGCACACTGGTCACTGGGTAATGGACGACTATCAGTGCTCTCAATCGAGTAATCAGCGCCACCCGAGAAAGTCACATTAATATACGGCCCCTCAAAATCCGACGTTCGGGGCCTTTCCGTTACACAACCCGACAAACCTAATGAAACCGACAAAAGAGCAATACCTACACGTAAAAGATAACTCATGACCAGTAACCTCCGTATGTTGTCATGTTCACACAGTATCACATAAGGAAATATAGGGGCTAGAGAAATGAATGAGTTGGTGAGAAGGAATATCGAAAATGTTGATTGACGCTCACTATATATATTTGGCTACCATAGCAACAGGGCAACGAAGTGTAACTAATATCAGTCGCGTTTATTTTTTGATGGGTTAGTATATATAATGTGTTTATATTTATATATCTAATCGAAAAAGCTTATTTCTGCAGATCCATTAATTTCTATTTTATTTCCAATTATTGATTTGGTAGTTTCATCTTCTAACCAGACGGCTGAATAATCTTCACCTAAAGCACCTTTAACAATATATTTGTGATTAGGCTCAGCATTTAATTGAACACGTTCTATATTCTTTACCGGTCATTGCGAGTATAGGTGCTGCATACCCTGTGCGCCCAACTATGGTGAGGTTTAATTCTTCAGATGGAACATCTCTATTTATGGTCTGCGCATACATTTTAATACCATATGGTTGAGGACTAGCTATTGATTTAGCCCTACTATCTAATATTCGTTTATTATTTATATGAGAAACATAAAAGAAATCAGATTTACCATTGTTGTGAAATAACATTGTGTCTTTGATATTTGAAACTGAACCTGAATAATTTTCTGGTATGGCATTATTGTAAGGTGAAAAACATCCTGTAAGTAGCATGCTTGTTAAAAGTGCTAAAATTTTGCACCCCATGTAAAGCACCTCTATTTTATTAATTTTAAAGCTTTCAAACGAAAACTCATATTCTTATCTAACTAAACCTGACAACCAA
>JAPHRB010000067.1 GCA_026197015.1 Gammaproteobacteria bacterium
ATGTTGAATCTACAGATAAAGTTGCCTTTTTCCCGGGTTCTACAATAGGTAATTTCCTGCCTGAGCAGGCGGTGGCTGTATTAGAAGAAATAAAAAATATGGTCGGTGAGAATGGTGGTTTGTTAATTGGCGTAGACCTGCAGAAAAGTACTAAAATATTAAATGCAGCATATAATGACAAACAGGGTTATACAGCTCAGTTTAATTTGAATTTACTGTCACGTATTAATCGAGAGTTAGGTGCGGATTTTAATCTAGATAAATTCAGGCATCATGCATTTTTCAATGAAGAAAGAAGTCGAATTGAAATGCATTTACTCAGTTTACAGGACCAACAGGTAACAATAGATGGGCAGATCTTTAACTTTAAAAAAGATCAGTCAATACTGACAGAGTACTCTCATAAATACACGATTGAACATTTTCAGAGTCTGGCTGAAAAAGCAGGTTTTTCGAGGGTCAAGACCTGGGTTGATAATGAAGGATTATTCAGCATGCATTATTTAACATGTTAAAAATAAATATTGTGTTTTTAACATAAGTTATACGTTTAATTTGCAGGCCGGTGTTTTCGGGTGCGCTGTGCAATGATTGATACCCGCTATAGATTTACAAAGTCGCTTTCTAACAAGCCCGCTTATTAGTAAAAATTATATGTTTAAACTCCGTCCCCCATCTACCGGAATGACCTGCCCCGTTATATAAGGTGCATCCATTACTAAAAATTTCACTGTAATGGCTATGTCTTGCGGGCAACCCTGACGTTTTAAAGAAGTACGTTCAAGAATTGATGCCTGTATCTCCGGGTCTAATTCAGTGCTGGGCCACATAATGGCCCCTGGGGCCACACCGTTAACCCGTATATCGGGCCCAAGCTCTTTAGCTAGAGACTGGGTGATCATTGCAAGCCCTGCTTTTGCTGCGCAATATACCGGGTGTTCCTTCATGGGGCGAAAACCATGTATATCAACAATATTCACAATACAGCCCTGAGTTTGCCGTAAGTAAGGTGTGACTGCCTGAGATAAGAAGATCGGCGCCTTGAGATTGCTGCCCATTAAGTCATCCCAATGCTCCTCAGTGATTGAACCTACCGGGGTTGGGTAGAAGCTGGATGCATTATTAATGAGCACATCTATACCGCCCCATATTGAAGCGGCGTCCTCTATCAGGGTGTTGAGTGTTTGAGTAGCCAGTAAATCAGCCTGAATGGTTTGAGCCGAGTCTTTTCTTATCTCATTTAGCGAATTAGACAAAATCTCTGCTTTGTTAGCAGAAGAGCGGTAATGAATAACGATATTCATACCCTCAGCATGAAGCGTGCGTGCTATCTCAGCACCAATTCGAGCTGCCGCTCCAGTGATGAGTACGGTTTTAGGAACGGAATTATTTTGCATGATAGAATGCCATTTATTATTTTTAAATATTATAACATTAATGCAGACACTGGAATTACCCGAACCCACGCCTGATGAGATACAACACAGTCAGAAACTGGTTGAAGTCATAAAACAGGATATTATAGAAGCTGGTGGCTGGATTGATTTCGAGCGTTACATGCAGCTTGCCTTGTACAGCCCTGGCCTGGGATATTATAGTGGTGGCGCTCAAAAATTTGGCGAGCAGGGTGATTTTATTACATCTCCGGAAGTAAGTTCTTTATTCGCACAAACCTTATCAAACCCGGTTTCTAAATTAATTGAAAAAATACCCGACATTAATATCATAGAATTTGGGGCGGGCTCGGGAAAACTAGCGGCAGATTTATTGAGAGCATTGCAGAAGAAGGCGAATCTTCCAGCAAAATATTTCATAATCGAATTAAGTGCAGAGTTACAACAGAGGCAGAAAAACACTATTTGTCAGTTAGCACCTGACCTGCTAACTCATGTTCAGTGGTTAACGCAACTGCCAGAGTCACGAGTGAATGCGATTGTCATTGCAAATGAAGTAATGGATGCAATGCCCGTAAAGCGTTTTAGAGTTAATAACAAAAATATAGAAAAACTGGGTGTAGAAATAAAAGGCCAGCGGCTTGGGCTGAGTTATCATAAAGCAGATGAAAATTTAACGAAAAAAATTGATATATTAGGTATAAATAGAAACGAATATACCTATGTTAGTGAGTTAAACGAACATATAAAACCCTGGATAAAATCAATAACGCAATGCATTGAAAAAGGTGCGATTTATTTAATAGATTATGGTTATCCGCGTAGTGAATATTATTCTGAAGAACGACACATGGGCACTTTTTTGGGTTATTATCGACATCGCTCAATAGATGCGCCATTGTGGTATCCCGGGCTGCAGGATTTAACGGCATTTGTAGACTTTACCGAAGTTGCAGAAGCGGCGATTGACAATGGTCTTGATGTAGACGGATTTACCTCGCAGGGAAATTTTTTATTAAATTGCGGGTTGGCTGAGGTAGTTGAAAATACATCTACGAGTACAGAGATACAGCGATTACAATTAGTGCAGCAAATGAAAACATTGAGTTTACCCGGAGAGATGGGAGAGCGCTTTAAAGTGATTGGCTTGTCAAAAGGTTTAGACGAAAACGTGCCAGGTTTTGAGTTACGGGATTTTCGTTATAGATTATAAAAATTAATTAAGAGTAAACAATGGATTTTATACAAATACTGGTACTAGCATTAGTGCAGGGGTTAACAGAATTTTTGCCCGTTTCAAGTTCGGCGCACCTTATACTGGTGCCAATTTTAACCGGCTGGGAAGATCAGGGGTTAGCATTTGATGTGGCTGTTCATGTAGGAACATTAGCTGCGGTGGTGTTGTATTTCCGAAAAGAAATTACCAAAATGACAGTTTCATGGAGCGTATCTGTTGTTGGTAAGGGCTTTGATCAGGATGCAAAACTGGCCTGGGCTGTATTGTTTGGAACTATCCCTGTCGGTCTGGCGGGTTTATTTTTTAAAGACTTTATTGAAATGCACTTACGTGCACCTGAAGTGTTAGCAACCGCAACATTGGTGTTTGCATTATTTTTATGGTGGGCAGATGTTAAAGGCCGCGAAGAGCGTGATGAATATTCTCTGCGATGGACAGATGTTTTATTCATTGGTCTGGCTCAGGCATTGGCTTTAATTCCCGGAACATCAAGATCTGGAGCGACTATGACGGCTGGTTTGTTTTTAGGTTTGAGTCGAAAGGCGGCAGCTCGATTTTCGTTTTTACTTTCTATACCTGTCATTATACTGGCGGGCGGTTTGAAAACGCTGGATTATTTAAAAGAGGCGACATTAGATGATATGCAGCCTTTAATGCTGGGTGCATTATTATCGGGTGTTAGTGCTTATTTCTGTATTCATTATTTTTTAAAGTTGTTAGAAAAAATGGGCATGTTACCATTTGTGATTTACCGTATTATTCTGGCTTTATTCTTATTTGTTATGTTTGCCGATGTCTGAAAAAAATTCTGATTTGAAGTACAGGCGGTTATGGTTGTTTGTGGGTTACGCTTTAGTGGCCTATGTTATTTATAGTTCTCTAACACCCAGTCCAATACACGTTGACGTTAATTTTTTTGATAAATATGCCCATACCTTCGGTTATTTCGTGTTAATGGGCTGGTTTATGCAGCTCTACCATGATAGAAAAAACATATCACAGTGCGCTGTTTTACTCGTATTGATGGGAGTCTCTTTAGAATTTATACAGGACCTCACAGGATATAGATTTTTTGATATCTATGACATGATGGCAAATACAACAGGTGTATTGCTAGCCTGGTCATTAATTAAAACACCTTTTCCCAAAGTGCTTTATTACTTTGAAACAAAATTTTTGTCTTTTCAGAAATAATGACACATCATATATAATATAGAGTTAAAAATAATTCAGACGTATAAGTCTGGTTTAATGATTTTTGTATATAAGTAATACTTATATACGATTTTCAGGGGGTTTTAATGACTTGTTCAAAGCAGACAGCCGTGAAGTGTGAATGGCATTTGCCATTTCATTTCCCTGTAATCCCGCTGCTTTTAATGCTTGTATATCGACGGATTTGATTATTTTTAATGCCTCGCGATAATAATCTGCCTGTGGATACGGGTGATCTTCATAACCTGGGCGACCTCGAATATCAGCCGTGCAGGCAATTAAAAATTGCTCATACCTTTCGGGCTTTCTCATGCCGTCCACTCTCTCTATGGTTTTTAATAAAGTTGATGTTTTAATTTCAAATGCACGGTGAACGAGTAAATGAAATTCGGCTGTGATGCAAGCCACTTCCTTAAAGTTATTTGGGATACGTAATCGGTTGCATAATTCCCTAATGGGTTTAACGCCTAGTGCTTCATGTCCGTAATGACCTGGCCATTTCTCTTTAGGTGTTAATGCCTTTCCCAGATCGTGACATAAAGCGGCAAAGCGAGTTGCGGGCTCCTTGGTTAAGAGTGATGCCTGCTGAAGTACCAGCAAAGTATGAATGCCGGAATCGATTTCTGGATGATGTTCTATTGGTTGGGGTACGCCGAACAAGGCATCTATTTCTGGTAAAATTATTTTAAGGGCGTGACAGTCACGTAGAACCTGTATAAATACTTCAGGATTTTGTTCGCTTAACGCTTTATTGAATTCTTGCCAGACACGTTCAGCAACCAGTGCACCTGCTTCGCCGTTTTGTACCATTTGCTGCATAAGTTGCAGCGTTTCACTGGCTACTGTAAAACCTAAATGTGCATAACGTGCAGCAAAGCGAGCTACTCTTAATATGCGTACCGGGTCTTCGCTAAAGGCTGGTGAAACATGTCTCAGTAATTTTAATTTTAAATCATTCTGACCATTGTAGGGGTCAACAATATTGCCATCTTCATCTTCGGCCATAGCATTAATTGTCAGGTCGCGGCGATTCAGGTCTTCTTCGAGGGTGACATCAGGTGATGCGTGAACTTCAAAACCTCTATAACCAGGGGCGGTATTACGTTCTGTACGGGCTAAGGCGTGTTCATCTTTTGTCTCAGGGTGTAAAAAAACAGGGAAGTCTTTGCCTACCTGCTGGTAACCAAGTTCTAACATTTCATCAACGGTTGCACCTACCACTACCCAGTCTTTTTCTTTCACGGGATAGTTTATTAGCTGGTCGCGAACCGCACCACCTACGAGATAAATTTTCATAATTAAAGTATACCTTATAGTGACTAAGGTGTCTGTGCAGGGGAAAATTTAGATGTCGATTTAATAAAAAGAACTGTAATAATAAGAGATGTTTTATAGATAAATATTGAAGATTTAGCGACTGAAAAGTTATGTTATTTAAGGTGTTAAAGTAACGCTAATACCTGCCTGAGAATAGACAGGTATTAGCGTTAACTTAATACTTAATTATTAAGTGATTACGATACGAGTACTTTTTGTGCGGCTGCAATAGCAACACCTGGCTTAACAGCATCACCTAGAACAGCTTCTAATGCACTTAAACAAAGCATAATGTTCTCGGCGCGACAAGTGTGCCCCATTAATCCGATACGCCATACTTTTCCCGCAAGAGCGCCTAAACCTGCACCAATTTCCAGATTGAATTCACTTAATAACTGACTACGAACAGCAGCGTCATCAACACCATCGGGAATCGTAACGGAGTTTAATTGTGGTAAACGGTCAGCTTCGTCAACAACAAAACCCAAACCCATTGCTTCAAGACCTGCGCGTAGTGCCAGGTGGTTTTTAGCATGACGTTTCCATGCATTTTCCAGGCCTTCGTCCTGCAGCATAACCAGTGATTCATGAAAGGCATACAGGGCATTCACTGGTGCTGTATGGTGGTATGCGCGTTTAGTATTTGCACCCCAGTAACCCATAACAAGATTCATATCTAGAAACCAGCTTGTTACTCTGGTTTTACGAGAAGAAATCACGTCAGTTGCTTTTTTGCTGAAACTAACCGGTGATATACCGGGAGTACAGGAAAGGCATTTCTGTGTGCCAGAATAAATTGCATCAATACCCCAGTCATCAACGCGTAATTCTGTGCCGCCAAGTGAGGTTACTGCATCAACAATAGTCAGGCAGTCATGCTTCTGGGCAAGTTCACATAGTGTTTTAGCGTCTGACTGAGCACCAGTTGAAGTTTCAGCATGTACAAAAGCAAGAATTTTTGCATCCGGATTGGCTTTTAACGCTTCTTCAACTTTGTTGCAGTCAATGGCCTTGCCCCACTCGTCTTCTACCATAACGGCAGTTGCACCGAGGCGCTCGACATTTTCTTTCATACGGCCACCGAATACACCATTTTGGCATACGATAACCTTGTCACCAGCTTCAACCAGGTTTACAAAACAGGCTTCCATACCGGCAGAGCCAGGAGCTGAAACAGGAATAGTTAGTTCATTTTTGGTTTGAAAAGCATATTGCAACATGCTTTTCACTTCATCCATCATGGATACAAATAATGGATCAAGGTGACCGATAGTAGGGCGTGCCAAAGCGCTTAGTATACGAGGGTGTACATCTGAGGGGCCTGGGCCCATAAGAGTGCGTACAGGGGGTAAAAATGATGTAATGCTCATAATAAGTTTGTCCTGGGTATTCGGGTAACAGATAATATTGTAGATTTTAACTATATGCGTGCAAGTATAACCACAGGCATGTCCAGAGTGAATGATGCCATAAAACGTGTTTTGAAATATACTCATTTTTAAGGGGGCATTATTGTTAATCCTGCATATTAGGGCTTATTTCTCACCTATTATGTGTTTTGAGAGCACACTTTTTAGTTGGGACTCATTTACGGGTTTGCTGAGAAAGTCATCCATACCTGCCTTTAAGCAAAGCTCACGGTCTTCGGACGTCGCTTTTGCTGTTAATGCAATTATGGCTAAACGAGTATTTTGATCTTCCAGACGACGCCATTGTCGTGTTGCTTCAATACCGTTCATATTGGGCATGCTGATATCCATTAATACTAAATGGTAGTGATGTTTATGCATGGCATAAAGTGCGGTTGTACCATCAGTTGCAATATCTACATTGTGACCAAGATCCGTTAAATGGCTGTACACAACACTTGCATTAATTTCATTGTCTTCCGCAACCAGGATGTTAAGAGATATTTGTTTATCAGTAAGATTTTCAGAATCAGTAGTATTCGAATTTAGTAATTCTAATAAAGTAGTTTTTAATATATCTAGCGAAACGGGTTTTATAACCGTAGCCTGAATACCTGCCAGGCTTTCAGCCTCAATTTGTTCGATGCTATGCATATAACTTGCATATAAAACAGGTATATTACATTTTGTTTCATTTCTAATTCGTGAAACAAGATCGTAACAGTTTTTATGTTTGCGATTCTCACCTAAAATAATAATATCAAAAGGCCGTTGTTTCTCCCTGCTCCAGATAATATGTGCTATCAGGTTATCGTCGCCAGAAGTAGAGTAAACTTCTATGCCAAGTTGTTGGCAATATTTTTCAAGCACATCTAAATTAAGTTTATCAGCATCATAAATTAGTGCGCGTTTATTTTCGGGGAAAGGGGTGTTGTCTTTTTTTGCGCTATTAAGTTTTTGCCAGTTGAAATGCAAATTAAAACAGATGTCGTTCTTTTCATTATATTGAATTTCAAAAATACCATTCATGAGTCGTGTTAATTGATACCCAATACGCAAGGGTAATGCATCATTAGTTTCGGGTATGTGGTTTGAATGCAGGTGATCTAGATCTGTATTTTGTTGAAACTTTATTTCTATATTGGCATTCAGATGTTCGGTTAGTGTGGGTTTTCCTGCATATGCATGGATATAAATGCCTTTGGATGTGCTGTGTTCAATAACGTAGCGAATCAGATTAGATAATAATTGCCTAAATCTTTGTGCGTCAATATACACTGCATCAGGAAATGACTGATCAATATAACAGGTCAATTCAAGTTCTCGTTCATGACCAAGTGCTGCAAGACTATGTACCAGGCTGTCAATTAATGTGCGCGGGTTTGAACTTGATCGAGTGATAGGTATACTGCCTTCTTCGATGCTCGAGAAATCAACAATGTCTTCTATAATATCCTGTAAGGAATGACTGGATTGACTTAATGATTGTAAGTATTGCTTTTGTTGAACATTAAGATTGGTTTTGTTGAGCAAGTCTATCATGCCAACAATGCCACCAATCGGTGTTCTAATTTGATGAGTCATGGTAGATAAAAATTCAGATTTAGCAATATTGTTTAAATCTGCTTTTTCGGCGATAGTCATTAGGCGTTTTTGCATAGAGTATAAATATGCCGGCAGTGCAATGATTAAAAGTAAAAAAGCAATGGCTTCTAGTGTTAATAAGTGCCATGCATCTTCAGTTAATAAAAGAATGTTGTAACCAATGAGGGTAAGTATGACGGCAATACTTAGAAACTTTAAACCATAGCGGGTGCCATAACCAATATAAATCCACAAATATATGAGGACGTAAACGCTATTTATGCCACCGGTTAAATATGATGAAAAAGTCGTGCTGGCAATATCAAGAGTAAGTGCTATATAACGGCGTGTAGTATTGGACGGAAGCCATAAAATACTTAAAGTATTAATAATGCTATAACAGAAAAAAATAGTAGTGAAATAATTAAGCGTTTGGTGAGTGGTTGCAAAATAGCCACTATCTATACCTGCTGAGATATATAAGTATGTCAGCAGACCGATACAGAGACGGATAATAGACTGGATTAATTCGGGATTTTTTATCTTTTCCATAGCTAAGGCCAGATATTTTATAAGCACACATAGTAACACCACTTATCCGAGGGGTAAAACACCTGAGTCAGAGTAAGCAGGATGTATATTGGCGTCAGTACTTTCGTCATTAGAGTGAGATCTATTTCAATGGTTATGATTATTCTTAGGGCTCTAAATTGTTTATTTAAATTCGCAACAAATAATGTCTTGACAGAGCTGGAGAAATACAACAGTCTATAAGTATGTTTATAAATCAGCGAAAAATTAACTCAGTGACAAATCGCCTGCGTATTAAGTGGTGTGAATATTGTGTCTGTGTATTGAATTTATAATTTTAAAGAACTTTAGAAGAATAATAAAAGCCACAGACGAAAAAAGTCTGTGGCTTTTTTCGTTTCAGGAGGGCTAGTTCAGAAACACAGGGAATATAATTAATGAATAGCAATCAATCGAAATATCATCAGCTTATTATAGCGGCAGCATTTTTTGCAGTTATAGTTATATGGTCTACAACACCCATCACAATTAAATGGAGTGGTGAAGGTGTAAGTTATATTTTTGGCATCGTAATGCGAATGAGCATAGGCGCCGTATTGGCAATTGTGCTGGTATTGCTAAAATATAAAAAACTGCATATGAATAAACAGGCGCGTCAGGTGTATATTGCGTCTGCTTTAGCTATTTTTGGCGGTATGATGCCTGTTTATTGGGGAGCACAATATATTTCTTCTGGTCTGATATCGGTAATATTTGGCATATCACCAATAGTGACCGGTTACCTGGCATGGCGTTTTATACATGAAAATAGCTTTAACTTATTAAAAATAATTGGTTCAATGGCGGGGCTTGTAGGACTGCTTATAATATTTTATAAGGGGATTTCTACCGGTGAAGATTATATATATGGCGTTTTGTCTGTTCTCTGTGCTGTGATTTTTCATTCTGCAAGTGCAGTATGGATTAAAAGCCTTAAAACTGATATGCCACCATTATCTTTGGTAGCAGGTGGGTTATTGTTTTCTATACCATTGTTTTTTACCGTATATCTGATATTTGCCCCACCATTACCCGAAGAAATTCCGTTGAAGGCGATATGGTCTATTGTTTATTTAGGGGTAGTGGGTTCTGTACTTGGGTTTGTTAGTTATTATTACCTGTTAAAACACCTGCCAGCATCCAGTGTGGCTTTGATTACCCTGATTACACCCATATCTGCCTTATGGATAGGCCATGTGGTAAATGATGAAATCATTAGTGTCAGTATTTATGTTGGAACGGTATTTGTGCTGATGGGTTTAGCATTGCACCAGGGTGAAGATTTATTATATAAAAAGTTATGGAGAAAACGAAAACATTTTTATGGCTGATATTATTGCTTTGCAGTTTTACTGTAGAAGCAGTCTCGATTATTAATAATATTCGTTATAAGGGAAATGAAATTACTCAGCCTTCAGTACTAAATAGAGAAATCTATATAATACCAGGGGCTGAATTAAACGATGCTTTAATTGAAAAATCCAGGCAGGCTATTATGGATCTTGGCCTGTTTAAGTCTGTGCGTTATTATCTTGAAGAAAACTATACAACTGTAAAAACAAACTCAATGGTGTCCCAGGTTGATGTTGTTTTTGTCGTTGAAGAAAAATATTATCTTTTAGTTTTTCCCAGATTAAAAATTAATGACGAAGAAATACATGTCGGTTTGCAGCTTAAATGGGATAATGTTTTAGGATTAAACCATGAAACCCGAGTTTTGGCAGAAGACCGTGGTGTTACAAGTGGTATTGGTGAAAGTCGTTATTCGTTCAGGTACTTTTATCCTAACTGGAATAACAGTGCATATAATATAGATTTAACCTTACAAACTGAAAATGAGGTTAATGATAGTGTAGGTCTTATAGATAGGCGGGATGATCTATTTATGTTTGCAGTATCTCGCTGGTTAAATGAGCGAGGGCGAAATAGAGGCTGGTTTGCAGGTGTAAGTGTTTTATATCAACAGCGATTATTTGAAGACGTTATCGTTAATGCCAATTCTGAAAATGTCGATGCTGTGGTTTTAGGCGCAGAAGTCGGTTATATAAATATAAATAATTATGCATATAATCGAGGCGGTAAATCTTATGGTTATAAACTAGATTGGTCGCATGATTCTTTAGGTAGTGAATCAGAGTTCACAAAACATCTTTTATATTACATAAGTTACTATCAATTTGATAAATATCCGACATCAAATCTGAATGTTCAAATGAAAATAGGCCATTCTAACGAACAGTTTTTGGGTGAAGATGCCTTTAGCCTGGGTAGTAGTGATGACTTTCGGGGTTATGATAATGATCGATTTACGGGTAATACAATGTTCCTGACTAATTTTGAGTATATGTTTCCTCATGTTGATTATCCGGTCATTCGTTATGCAGTATTCATTGATATTGGCAATACATATGACCAGTTAAGTGATATTTTTCATGAGGCTTTACATGTGGGTGCAGGTTTTGGTTTGCGTTGGAAAATAAGAGCCTTCGTTAAACTGGATTTAAGAGCCGATCTGGGTTATGGATTTGAAGATGAAGACTATCATTTTAGTTTTGGAACTCGCCACACGTTTTAATTTTTTTCTGAAAGTTAATTCCTGTAAGTTAAAACCACTGTAATTTAAAGCAGGGGTGACGCCAAATTGCATCACCCATTAGTCGATTAGTAAATGCAGCCTGTAGAGGAGGCTTACTCTTCAGCAGGTTTAGCTTTTGGTGGAAAATGTTCTAAAATTTTGTGTACTGCGTTTTTAATTTTTTCTGTCTGTTTTTCGGGCGTAGATGCCGGGCTAACAATAGCTTTGGCTGTTGCACGCCAGATAAGCTTTTTGGTTTTAGCATCAACCACATCGAGAATTAAAGTTCCCTGTTCATATTCATAAACACTTACGCCACCAGTACTTGCGTATGAACCAGCATAACCATAGTTGCCTGGGTGGCGATAACCATAACCACGGTAATAACCGATGGGAGCATAAGTGTAACCCCAGTTAGTAATATCGATCTTATTCTCTTTACCAAAGTGTGTGGCGATTACAAAATCTGGATTTGACGTATTTTGATTTATGCCTTTAGCAGCCAGGTTATTTTCAACTGCGGTAACAAAACGTGCACGATTTAACTCGTCTGCTTTTATGTTTTTAGGAAAGGGTAACCAGTCAAAAGTTTTATATTTAGTAAAATCGACCTGTTCATTAAAATCGTAGTTAACAGATAAAGACGAACAGCCGCTTAAAATAATAAATGCGACTGACGCTAATAAAGTGCTGCCAAAATTGATATTGCGTATATTCATGGAGAGTCCTTTATAATCGTATCTCCCCAATTCTAACGATTATTAGTCACTTTATCTATGCTTAATACCCTGCATGGTTATATAACCAGATAATGACTCAATTTTTTGAAACCAGCTATGTATTGCTGGATAACCGTCAAGTGAAATCCCGCCTTCTTCACAAAGAGCGATATATGGATAACAGGCTATATCGGCTATGCTAGGTTTGTTTGTCGCAAGCCAGTCATTGTTGCTTAAATGCCTTTCTATCCATTCCAGAGTAAGTTTTCCCTGTGTTTGAGCAAGTTCAAGATCACATTCATAGCCAAATTTCAGTCTCGACCTGGCCTTACCCAGAAAATTAAAAATTTCTCCGTTTGCCACCGTTAACCACTGAGTAATCAGAGCCATATCCGTAGCATCGTTCGGGTACCAGTGATTATCTTTGAGTCGTGAAGCGTACTTTTGTGCCAGATATATCAAAATAGCCTGTGAGTCCCATATAACTACTGTTTCATCTTCTAGTGCAGGAAACTCTCCACGGGGGTTAAGTTTTAAATAAGCTTCGCTTTTATGCTGCTTATTGTTAACGTCCAGTTTAATGAACTTATATTTAATGTTTAATAAATTTAATAAAAGTTTAACTTTATAAGTATTGCCCGAAACGTCTAAACCATATAGTTTTATCATAAGTTGTCCTTATCAAATTATATTTAAAAGACTTAAACCGAGAATTAATTGTGCGAAAAAACCGCACAAAAATGCAACAACTCTGATTAGCGGAATAGCAAAAGTAAAAGCCAGAAAGTGGGTCAGTCGAGAGTAGAAATATAACTCAACTGCGAAGGCGCTATAAGCAGAATGCGACTGCGTTATTTCTATAAGTATTACCAGGGGTGCGAAGATGACTAAATTTTCTACTGCATTATCATGAGCTCGCATCATACGTTCGGCCCATTGTGCTTTTGGCCGTGTATCAGGTTGTGGGTTATAGAGTGCTGGCCATATACCCGTTTCGGCCATTCGATTAATAATGTAAGGGATCCACATGATTGATGTGAAAAGTGTAACTATACTTAGCCATATTATTTCATTTGATATTGCCATTTGATCGTCCTTTTGTTGCTTGTACATACAATTATTAATTATTGGTCACGTGAAAAATTAAATAATAATTAAGAGATTTGTTTTCGAGTGTCTCGCAAGCCGGTTACCAGCTCAGAAAATGCCTGTTTGCCAATGATATTATTCATATTGTTGAAAAGTTCCTGACCGGTATTTTCCAGTTTTTTATGAATTTTTTTCGCCTGTTGTGTGGCTGAAATATGAATGCCTCTTTTATCGTCACTATCAGATGAGCGTGTTAAAAAACCTTTGTTAATAAGACTATCAACAAATCGAGTGACGGTTGAAGGGGCTAATTCAAGCTCTTCTGCAATCTGCTTCATAGAAATGCCTGGTTGATCTAAAACCACGCGTAATACATAGGCGTGTGCAGGGGATAAACCAAAAGGTTTAAATGCATCATCCCATATTTTATTTATCTGGCGAGCAAGTGCGTTAGTATTAAAATATATGCATTTTTCAAACATGGGTGTATTGAAGCATTATTTAGTTGTATATGCAACTAAATAATGAATTAGGCATTGTTTTGTTTTTCAGTTAACGGCTCTGAGTTAAATACAATCCCAGACCAGCCCGTTTTCATGAAGTTTCGAATATTCTGATGATCGGAGTTATGGGGATTATCAAGAACATCCTTGCGGTAATAATCACCAAAGCAGTGCAGGGTCTGTTGTTCAGTTAATTTATGCATAAGTGCGAAGGCAAAAATTTTGCATGAACCATTGTTTTCATTTTCTGCATTTAGCTGTTCGCCATTTTTAAACTCAGCGGGTGTGAAATTGTAATTTTCATCAATGCTAGACATAGTATCTTCAAAACTGTTATTTTGAGGATTTTGATTAAGTTTTTGTAAAAAATCATTCATATTGACAAGTGTGAATTAGTTTATAAAAAGGGTGTATTAGTTTAGTCTATCGTATGATTTGAAGATATGAATTTCATTAATATTATATTTTAGGTAAGTTTGTGTCATATCAAGATCGTTCTGACTACTGTATAGCTAAATAGAAAAACTTTATAATAATTTAACCTAACCTAACTACAAGAGAATATTATGCCACTAATTCGACCTTTTGCCGGTTTACGCCCCGTTCCTGAACGTGTTGAAGACGTAGTAGCGCCACCTTATGATGTTTTGAATAGTTCAGAGGCGCGCGAACGAGCTGCGGGCAAACCGATGAGTTTTTTGCATATATCAAAAGCTGAAATTGATTTACCAGAAGATACAGATCCTTATGATCCCCGTGTCTATGCAAAAGCGGCAGAAAATTTACAGAAACTAGTTGATGACGGTATTTTAATTCGCGAAAACGAACCCAGGTATTATGTGTATCGATTAAAGATGGGAGATATCGTGCAAACGGGGCTGGTCGCAGCTGCATCAGTTAAACACTATGATAGCAATCGAATTCGTAAACATGAGTTTACTCGTCCGGCAAAAGAAAATGACAGGGTTGCGCAAATAGAGGCATTAAATGCACAAACGGGTCCTGTTTTGCTGGCATATAAATCTGATGATGAAATTGATGTTTTACTAGAGCAGGTCGCGCAGGCAAAACCTCTCTATGACCTGGTGGCTGATGACGGTATTGGACATACATTATGGGTGGTAGAAGACCAGCAGATTGCAGATAAATTATCTGCGGGTTTTGATGCAATGGAAGCGATTTATATTGCAGATGGGCACCATCGTTCTGCTTCAGCATCGAGAGTCGCTAAAACGATTGGTGGTTCTGATGAACAGATGAGTCATTATTTTTTGTCTGTAATCTTCCCGCATAAGCAAATGAAAATATTTGATTACAACCGGGTAGTAACCGATTTAAATGGGTTATCAAAAGACGATTTTATCGTCAAAGTAGAAGAAAACTTCAGCTGTGTTAAAACATCAGCGCCGGTTAGGCCATCCAAACCAAATGAGTTTGGTATGTATATTGATGGTGACTGGTATCAGTTAAATATTAAACCTGAATTAATTTCTAATGACCCTGTCGGTCGACTGGATGTGAGTTTGCTTGCCAATAATCTACTCGGTCCCATATTAAACATTACAGACCCAAGAACTGATCCTCGAATTGATTTTGTTGGTGGCATAAGAGGTTTGGAAGGTTTAGAGAAACGGGTTGATAGTGGCGAAATGGCGGTTGCATTCTCTATGTATGCAACAAGCATGGAAGATCTTATGCTGGTCGCAGATGCGGGTGAAGTGATGCCGCCGAAATCAACCTGGTTTGAGCCGAAGTTGGCGGATGGCCTGGTTTCTCACGTGCTTGACTAATTTAAAGTTAGTAACATTTGCGTTTGCTCACAAATAAATTATAGGACTGCGTTTTACCGGCATAAGTGGCGAATATCGTCAGGGTGATGTTGTGTCTCGTATAATTCAGTTGGCTCGACTTTCCACAAAGCAGAGTACGGCCAGAAAGGTCGACTAATCCTGGTCTGTCTCTGATTGTCTATTGAAATAATACCAGTCCGCACCCATATACTGTAACAAACACATAAATCAGGCTTACTGCCTGTTGAAATGAAATAGATGTTCTCATTCTCTTTCTGCTAAGGTACTCGCATGAAAAAACCAACACTACACCTCGGCTTATACGCCGTACTAATTTATTCACTGATGTTATCGGGCTGCGGTATGCAAAGCATTCCAACAGCACTTAATGAAGTTGAAGCGGCATGGTCAGAAGTGCTTAACCAGTATAAACGTCGCTCAGATCTGATTCCTAATCTGGTCAATATCGTTAAAGGTTCAGCCGCCCATGAAAAGGAAACACTCACTGCGGTGATAGAAGCTCGTGCCCAAGCAACTCAAACACAGATTAGCGCCGATCAACTAACCCCTGAAACCATGAGCAAGTTCTCTCAGGCGCAGTCGGGGCTGAGTTCTGCTCTGTCGCGTTTGATGGTGGTTGTCGAACGTTACCCGGACCTCAAGGCAAATCAAAACTTTCGCGATCTTCAGGTGCAACTTGAAGGTACAGAAAACCGTATAACCGTTGCCAGAAATCGTTACATACAAAGCATTAAGGAATTTAATAATCTTGTAACAGTGCCTCCTACTTCCTGGTACAACGCCATCTTCCTGAACCATGAGAAAAAACCTCAGTTCACGGTAGAAAATGAAGCGGCGATCAAACAAGCACCGCAAATCGACTTTTAATGTTAAGTAGAATGTTTTTCCTGCTGAGCTTGCTGGGTTGCCTATGGATTAGCCCGGTATTTGCTCTCGAAGTGCCTGAACACAGCGGTCCGGTGGTTGATCTTGCTGGCGTGTTAAGTTCTGGCGATCAGGCTAAAATTTCATCCAGCTTATTACAGTTTCAGCAAAAATATGGTCCACAGCTACAGGTGCTTGTTGTGCCCTCGCTGGAAGATGAATCCTTAGAAGGTTACTCAATAAAAGTCGTTGATAAATGGAAGCTGGGAAGCAAAGAAAAGGATGACGGCGTACTGCTTTTAGTCGCTATAGAAAATCGCAAGGTACGTATAGAAGTCGGCCGTGGCCTTGAAGGTATGCTTCCCGATGTTATCGCCGGTCGAATTATACGTACGGGTATCGTTCCATTTTTCAAACAGGGTCAAACCGGCGCAGGCATACTCGTTGGTCTTGGCATGATTGCCGAGAGTGTTGGCGGAAAACTGGAAGACGTTCCAGCTCCTCGTTTACATAAAACAAAACGCAGCAGTGGTGGCCTTGGTTATCTGCTGTTTATCGGCCTGTTTTTAATTGGTCCTCTGTTTGGTCGAAGAAGGCGTGGCGGTGTTGGCAATGCATTGTTAAGCGCATTATTAATGGGGGCTGCCATGAGTGGCGGTCGCCGTGGTGGTGGCGGTGGTTTTGGCGGCGGTGGTGGCGGATTCTCCGGCGGCGGCGCAAGCGGAAGCTGGTAGGGGTGAGATAAGATGATTGAAATTACACAAACCGACCACGACAAAATAATACAGGCTGTGCTCGAAGCTGAAAAGCATACGACGGGTGAAATAGTGCCCATGATCGTTGCACAAAGCGATGACTACTCCGGGGCCCGTTGGCGGTTAGCGGTAACCGGCGCTTTATTAGCGGGCTTTCTCGCCTACTTTCTTCTGGGTGATTACGATCCGGTATGGATACTTTATGCACAAATTCCAGGTTTATACCTTGGTTACGCACTGGGTAATGTTGGAGCGATTTTACGACCCTTTATGCTCAGCGATAAAATTGACGAAGAAGTTAATCAACGCGCACTGCAGGCATTTTACGAACACAATTTGCATCACACAAAAGAGCACACGGCGATCCTTATAATGGTCTCCCTGCTCGAACACCGCGTAGAAATTCTCGCCGATGCGGGTATCAATGCAAAAGTTCCCAAAGATACCTGGCAAACCATTGTAAACGACATGATCGTCGCCATAAAAACAAAAGACCTTGGCGAAGGTATCTGTATCGCCGTTCGTGAATGTGGTGATATCCTCGCAAAAGACTTTCCCGGACAGCACGATAATCCCGATGAGCTTAGTAATAAGTTGATTGTTGAAGAATAAAGTCGAATAGAAAAATAGCGGAGAATTTAATTTTTTAATCTACTCGATTAAAAGTTAACAACTTTGTCTTCGTTATAAATTTTGTCAGCAAATTCAGAAATGACTTCTTCCCTGGTCGGTTTAAGCAGGAGCAAGGAGTCTGACCCCTTGATTCCGGGAGCAAGGAGTCTGACCCCTTGATTCCTTAAGCAGGAGCAAGGAGTCTGACCCCTTGATTCCTTAAATGAAGAAACTGGAGATTTTCAAAAAACTACTCATCAACAACTAATATCAGAATTAAATTACGATGACCGATATTTTATCAATCTATTTTTAAGAAAGTACTAATACCGGTCGAGACAAATTGTTATGCAGTGAGCTTATTTTTAAAATAAAATGTTGTGTGATTTTCTAGGTGTAGATCGGTTCTTCAATATAACGTGCAATTAAACCCACTTCTGCCATCTCTTCAGGTAATGGAATACGTATTTTATAACCGCCACCTTTTGCTTCCTGCATGGGTTTTCCATGCATGTCCTGCATACTGTTGAGTATGATGTCTTCATTCCCTGAAGGTTTAACCAGTTCCAGTTTGTCACCGACTGTTATTTTGTTTTTCACATCTATATCAGCCATTCCGGTTTCTTTGTTATAAGCTATGACTTCGCCTACAAACTGTTGCTGTCGGTTAACCGAGTTTCCCTGCATATAGTTCTGGTATTCATGGGTATGGTGGCGTTGATAAAAACCATCTGTATAACCTCTATTGGCTAAATTTTCGAGCACACCTAATAACTCTGGATTAAATTCCTTGCCTTTTGTGGCATCCAGAATAGCTTCTTTATAACTTTGCGCTGTTCGTGCTACATAATAATGTGATTTTGTTCGGCCTTCTATTTTTAAACTATCTATACCAATATCAACCAGTTGTTTTACATGCTCTACTGCACGTAAGTCTTTAGAGTTCATAATATATGTGCCGTGTTCATCTTCCTCAATCGGCATTAACTCACCTGGCCGATTGGCTTCTTCTAAAAACATAACATCATCGGCTTGCGGGTTACGGGCATCACCCATATCAGAAAATTTAACGGTTTGTTGGGTTATTTCTTTTGTTTTATAAACGCCTTCCGCATTTTTTTCAGCAGGTGTGGACTTATAATCCCAGCGACAGGCATTAGTGCAGGTGCCCTGATTCGGGTCTCGATGATTAAAATATCCAGAGAGTAAACAGCGGCCTGAATAGGCAATACATAATGCGCCGTGCACAAAAACCTCTAACTCCATATCAGGGCATTCCTGCCTAATCTCTTTTATTTCATCCAGAGATAACTCACGTGATAAAATCACCCTTTCTATACCGATAGATTTCCAGAACTTTACGGCCGCATAATTGACGGTATTCGCCTGTACAGATAAATGCACCGGCATTTCAGGCCAGCGTTCTCTTACCATCATAATTAAACCGGGGTCTGCCATTATTAATGCGTCTGGTCCCATTTCAATAATCGGGGCCATATCTTTGATATAAGATTTTATTTTGCTGTTATGGGGCATTAAATTTGAAGTCAGGTAAAACTTTTTACCCAGCTCATGGGCTTCTTTAATGCCTATTGCCAGATTTTCATCCATAAAATCGTTATTTCGTACACGTAGGCTGTAGCGAGGTTGTCCCGCATAAACCGCGTCTGCGCCATAAGCAAATGCATAACGCATATTTTTAAGCGTGCCGGCTGGAGAAAGTAATTCAGTCTGTTTCATAATTAATTAAACTTGATATAAAGTCAGTACAAATATTAATGGCTATTTTACCTTAATTTGAGATCCTGGGTTACACTGAAAATATGAGTGAATTTATTCAACAACTTGCGCAAAATGTCTGGGCCGTTTATCTGGATACGGCAATCTGGTTGCTGGCAGGTTTAATGGCTGCTGGTCTGGTAAAGGTCTATATCCCGGAGGATGCGATGAAAAGATGGCTAGGGGGCAAGGGCTTTTCAGCGGTGGGTCGAGCGGCTTTATTTGGTGCGCCCGTACCTCTTTGTTCCTGTAGTGTGTTACCTGCGGCTATTGGTTTGCATCGTGCTGGTGCCTCAAAAGAAGCCACCGTATCTTTTTTAATATCTACCCCCGAAACCAGTATAGATTCGGTGGCGGTTACATATGCATTAATGGGCCCGGTAATGGCCGTGTACAGGCCTGTTTCTGCACTGCTGAGTGCAATTGTCACCGGTATGATGGTGGCTTTCGTAAACGATAAAACGATTGGCTCTGAAGCTGAAATTGCTGCAGACCGCCCGCCCAGTTGCTGTAGTAGTGAAACTGAAAAAACAGCCTGTTGTGATTCGGTTAATAAAAAGTTTAATAATAAGCTGTCCCGGGCATTACATTATGCGGCTACGGATTTGCTTGATGATATATCTAAATGGATGGCTTTCGGAATCGTATTTGCTGGTCTGATGATGACACTTATCCCTGATGGCTGGTTAGCTCAGTGGGGGCAGGGGTTAGGCGCGATGCTGGTTATGCTGCTTGTTGGTATACCTATGTATATTTGTGCGGTTGCTTCAACACCGGTCGCCGCCGGATTATTAATAGCCGGGGTTTCTCCCGGAGCGGTACTGGTTTTTTTACTGGTGGGGCCCGCTACCAATATTGCAGGTATAATATTAGTTAACAAGGAGTTAGGCCGCCGGGTGACATTAGTATATTTAACGGGTATTTCTGTTGTTAGTGTACTGATGGGATTATTGCTGGAATGGATATTGGCACATTTTAATATGCAGATTGATAGCAGTCAGTTGCAACAGCATCATTTTGTGAATGAGTATATAACGTTGGTAGGTGCTCTGGTTTTGTTAGTGTTATCTGTGCCGCGGATAAGAAACAGCTTAATACCCTTTTTCTCAAAAGTTTGAATTTCATCTGGCTAGAATATTATTTAAGCGCTTTACAAGTGTTTATTAGCTGGTATAAATAGAGTTATAAAATTTGAGGCATATATGACTAAGCTTAGAGCTCCGAAAAAAATTACACTTAGAAACAGTCGGCTGGTATTGCTGGCCTCTTTAATTTCAATTTTTGTTTTTACACCGATGGTTTCTGCAGAAGGAGTATTCGAAGATAAAAAGAAAGAGAAACATGAACTCAGTGGTGCAAACCTTAATCGTATAAAGGCTGAACATCAGCTTAAATTTGGTCGGTCGACAAATGTATCATCGTCATATAAATCTAATAATCCCTGGGATAAGAAAAAAAAGAAAGCAAGTTCTCCAGTAAATAAAGCAAGCTGGGGTGAATGCAGAGAATACGCCTTACACAAACGTAATCGCTGTTATCGTGAAGGACGTGATGCTTATCGTTGTGAGCAAATGTACGAAGCCCGTTCAGGGCTTTGTGATAAAGAGTTATAAATATTTAACAGGTAATTTACATGGCCTGTCTTATTAGATACTGAGATAACTCCAGGGCATTAGATTGTTCTTCTGTTAACTCGTTGTCTTTCTCGGTTATCGCCGTGTTTTCTTTACTAAGTAAGGTTTCTAATACAGCTGATAAAGCGTGTATTCTTTCCTGTGCAATAATCATTTCAAGCATACGGCAATAAGGTTTTATTAAGTCTATGAAGTGCACCGTATCAAGCAGTTTTAAACTGCGGTGCTCATCTTTTTCAGATGTATAAAACAGCGCTAGATTCGGGTCGCATTTATAAGCAGCAACTTGAAGATCCGCTAGTTCCATTTTTGTTTGCTGTAGACAGCTGAGTAAGCTGTTAAGGCAGGATTCAATTTCCATGCGTTCGTTATAACTAGTGCGTTGAATAAACTGGTTTCTGTTGGCGGTGATTGTGAGAAACTGTATGGCCAGGGTATCAATAGCATTTACTAATGATTTTACTGTGTATTCCTGTTCTGAGCCAAGGGTAAGACTGGTGTTGAAACCGAGCTGTTGAAGTTTTATCAAGAGGGAGTTGTTCACTGTTTTTAGTCCTACCAACAGCGAATTTATTGATGTTATGGACTTTGCCATTTTAAATATTGATCCTTCAGTTATTACTTTATTATATTAATTATTTTGTACTGTGTTCTGAAGCCTGTCTTTAATCATTTTGATGACTGCATTCCTGCAGAGCTTCTTCCATCCACATTGTGGATAACTTAACTTAACCTGACTTCCGTGTTGTGCTTAAATCAACAAATCTACTATATATTGTGGATATTTAAGGGTCAATAACTATCTGCTGTGGATAAGCCTGTTAGAAAAAACGGTATAAACTGTGGATAACTCTGTGATTAGCCCATTGATAGAGGCTTGTAGGGCTGTCTAAAAAACAACCTAAAGCTTGAACCAGTTCAAATTTCTGACCAGCGGTAGTATGAATGTATAGTGAAATATATTGCGTAATTAATTATGCAGTGCGAGCAGGTAAACCGCGTAACCTGAGCCGCCAAACTGGCAAAGATGAATCAGATTTTGCAGGCTGCTTAAAGACCTGTAGGCTCTATTGTTGATAACCTGAAAGTCTTCATTACAGGATTTTATAATGCCTTTTAATATATGAGAGTGATTAAATACATAACTTACCGTGAGGATGGTTAACATAAAAGACGCGCTTTGATTTTTTATCAGCGCAGCACAGATTCCAGCGAGTAAACATAATACGGAATTAAGGCGATATAAACGACGATAAATAAATAAACTGTTATCCAGGTTTTTCTGGTTTTTTATAAAGGTGTTGTAGAGTAGTGTGACGAGTAAAAAGCTACCCATGGTAGCGCCGGCGAAAGTAGCGGCTATTAATGCGAATAGATTATATATATCCATTATCAGAGTGTATCACTGTTTGTGATTTGTGTGACTGGAGTGGTAATTAAATTGAGGGTTATGGTTATTCTAATTACAGGAAAAACTACCGGGAAAATATTTTCCCGGTAGTTAGTGTAATAAGTTACAGGTTCTCAAGTGTTCGCAGTTTAGAAGGCAATAGTTTTAGGTCGACTAAAGAGCTGGTAAGCGCTTTGATAAATGTGGCCTCATCTTCATGCAACATTTTGTAATATTGTATTTTCATGGTTAGCGCACTACCGAAAACAATAGACACAAGAGCCAGCATAGAACCTATAGATAAAGTAGATACACCGGTTATACCCTGGCCAATTGTGCAACCCATTGCTAGTACGCCGCCTATGCCCATTAGTGTGGCACCAATTAGATGTTGTAATGCATCGCCAACTGATGAGAACCACTCCAGGCGAAAACTTCTGCTGATAACAGCGTAAACAAAAGAGCCTGCAATGACGCCTGCCAGGGCTGCCATACCAAAACTAATTAACAGGGTATTCGTTGGTGACATTGCATAGAAAAATGTTTCACCCATAGGGTTAATAAAAGTAAATGACTGGGTTGCAACACCTATTGGAATTTCATCAAGGAACTCAGCGGTCTCTTTCCATTCATCACCCATGGAACCGCCGGTGAAATACCAGGCCGCAGCAACTGCGCCACCGACAACTAAACCGCTAATAATATTTTCATGCTGTTTTCTGAATTCAGCAGATTTAAAAATAATAACAACCAGAAGTGTCGCAAAAATTGCCCCAATGAAACTACGGCTTAAACCAACTTCTTCGCCTGTTATGGCGGCTGCCAGTGACCCCAGGTCCTGAGCGTTAACATTATATGAGCCAAGATCAATCGTCGTCGCAACCACCCATGGATGGAATAGAACTTCATAAAAAGCAGTTTTTGACATGAAGTAAGCAAACATACCGGCAACAATAAGTACAAAGACTGATTTTACATTACCGCCGCCAATGCGAATCAGTGTTTTATTTCCACAGCCAGAAGCCAGGGTCATACCAATGCCAAAAAGCATACCGCCTACAATGAAGCGTAACCAGGCAAAACCTTGAGCGCGATAGGGAGGAAGGGTTGAATCAACACTGGCTAAACCAGTGCCTTCGAGTATTAGTACGCCAATCAATGCCACTGCAATAGCCAGCATCCATGCGCGAAAACGGTTTTTATCACCCATATTGACCCAGTCTGAAACTGCGCCCATTGTGCAAAAATTGGTTTTATTGACAACTGCTCCCATTACAAAGGCAATGCCAAATGCAATAAGTAACATATAAGTGGTAATTTCCATCATCTTTCCTCATTAATAAATGCCGGGAATGGCCTGGGCAAATACGCTTGGATAGTGCATAACTATCAATATAAAATTTAGAGTAAACCCTGCTGATGATAGATTAAACAGGCCATTATCTGCTCTGTCTATACCTCAAATAATACGAGGTTTATAAAATAAGAAACAGGCCAATCTATGTTGACTCAGTGTAGGTGACGAATGATACCTGTAATAAATACTTTATTGCAAGTATCTGACACCGCACTTTATCTGATTTAAGCAACAAAACATAAGTCAATACTAATATTATGGTAATTTTGCTTCACAGGATAGAAATCAAATATTATCTATATTTGACTGAGTATTATAAGGCGTTTGTGCAACAGCGGTAACGATATAACGCTGAGACCCACCTGTTGTGATTGAATCAAAAGGGTAACAGGTAACAAGGTGAATATATGCGCTGGATTGATCATCTATAAAACGTGCGTCATCCATATCGACTATTCGTGTAGAAATAACTTTAAATAATTTACTCTCTTCCTGTGCGGTTTCTATAAAAATACTGTCATCGATTTTTAGATTTTTTAAAAAATTAAAATGCGTATCACGGTGTGCACTAATCAAACTGTTGCCATTTTTTCCTGGAATAGCAGAAGCAAAATTATGTCCTGGCCCGAATGCTAAGGTTCGTCCACTATCACCGGCTAAAACAATTAAATCAATATCGAGTCTGGGTGCTTTTAGTCGTGCAACAGGCCAGGTATCGGCCCAGGGCCAGGGTTTGCTCTG
The DNA here is from genome assembly GCA_026197015.1 of Gammaproteobacteria bacterium. GTDB lineage: Bacteria > Pseudomonadota > Gammaproteobacteria > SZUA-229 > SZUA-229 > SZUA-229. The sequence goes on from JAPHRB010000067.1 coordinate 24,556, forward strand.
TGGCTTGCCCTGTTTGACGTTGACCCAGGCCTGTTCAAGTAAATTTTGGGCAAGCAGAGCTTTCGCGTGTATATAAGAACCCTGGCCGATAAACCAGCAGCCAGGAATAAATAAAAATACAATAATATAAGGTTTTTTATATTTTATATTCATAGTGACTGAGGCTCATGATTAGTTTGATGTGAGGTTTCTAATTCAGAACCGCGTAATAAAACAGTCAGCGCTAAGCCCAACATTAATAATGTAAAACCGCATATGATATTTAATTCAGCTGAGGTGGCGGTTTGAGCTAGTTGTCCAAATATTTTTTGTGGGTTTTGTCCGTGCGGAAGGTTCACGGGCATAGAACGTTTATCAAGTTTAGCTTCGTTTGGTCGTGAGGGCGTTTTATCAACAGCGACAAGACTAGTGTGTTTGCTCACCAGATGGTGATTAAGTGCAACATCAATAATATCAGTGCGCACCTGTTCTTTATCAGCGCCCTCGTGGATGCTATCCATCAAAGCGCTAATTTTTTTACGCGCCCAGAATGTAGCAATGCCTTTGCTTGATCTATTAATGTTTAAATTTAATTTGGCTGACCACGGCGCCAGGGCACGTGAGCCCGTTATATTGATATAAGATAATGGTTTAGCGGATTTTATGGCCAGAATAAGGGGCTCTCCCTGGTATAAGTCAGGAATACGTTGCGGCCATATTTCAGCAGTTTGGGAGCCGTCAAAACTTAACTTAATATCAGTCATTAACGGGCTTTCAAGTTTGCTGAATAAAGCAGACATTTTCTCATTAACTTCATTAACATTGCTGATATATGTATAACTACCGCGGCCAAATTGCGCAGCTTTACGCATAAAATAGCTGTTGGGAGCTGAACCGATACCAATCGTAAATAAACGACGGTCAGCTAAATTATTGTGAATAATGTCGAATAAATCTGCTTCATTTCCTACGCTGCCATCAGTGATGAAAATCACCTGCTGTACAGTGTTGTCTTCTGATTTGCCTTTGAGTGCTAAATTCAGGGCAGGGGCCATTTCGGTACCACCATCGGCACTAAGTTGATTTACATATTTTTTTGCGATTAAAATATTCTCAAAGCTAGCGATTTGAGAATCAGAAAAAACCTGCTCCGTTATTGAGTTAAACTGAATAATATTAAACTTGTCATGTAAACGAAGCCTGTCTAAAGCCATAAGTAAAGAAGCCCTGGCCTGTTGCATAGACGTTCCATGCATAGAGCCTGAAGTATCAATAATATAGGTAACGTCACGTGCTAAAGGTTGACCGTTATAAGCACCGTTATCTGGGGGCATAAGCATTAACATCTGGTAGTTTTCAGATTTTAAAGTTTCATTAAAAACCGCAGCTTTAGGAATGTGATTAAGTTGAGGCGTCCAGACAAGTTCAAAGTCTCGATCTGAGGGAGTAATACCGTCAGCCAGTTTTATATGATAGGTATTATTTACCTGTTGTTTGATAATATTATGATATCTACTCGTTAAATTCTGTAATGGAAATCCAGCATTTAATTTAATATTAATTGACACGGGGTTAATTAATGAATTGCTCAAATTTACGTGAGGTGTAATTCGATTTGCATCAATAACTTCATGCGTGTTTTTTGCCCATCCCGAATTTGTAAGTGAAATTGATTCATTTATAACTTTGCCAGGAATATATCGTGGAGTAATTGCCATGGGAAACCGTAAACTAAAACTGCCCTGGTCGTAATGCAGGGTTTGCTGGTATTCAATTTCTATACTTATACTTTCTCCAGGAGCAATATTAGCAACCGTATTAGTGAAAAGGTTTGGTCTTTCCTGCTCAACTAATGCTGATTTTTTACCATCTCGTTTAGCTTCGTTATAAATTCTTTTTGCTTCCGCTTTTTCCTTTATCATACCTTCAATTACACGTTCACCAATTAACATGCGCATGTGATCTACCGCGGCCATTTCAGGTAAAGGGAAAACATATACCGCCTCAACCCAGTTATTGCTGGTGTTTTTAAACTGTTGTTTAATATGGCTGCGTACAATCATGCCGGATATGCTCATATCTACAAAAGTTTCTAATAAAGGTATTTGCTTGTACAAACCCGAGTTGGCGTTTTTGATAAGCAGGCTGCCGTTACTAACATTATCAAGAGAAACCTGAGGGAAATTATCAGATGAAGAATCAGCTTTGACTATGTCACTCAATAACATTAAAAATAAAGTTATTACGCTAATTAAGATGAATATAATCAGACGTTGTAACCAGATCATTAAATTAGATTTATGCGGTTTGTATTTGTCATGCAAATATTCACGACGAGGTCGGCGTTTAAATATGTTTTTATTTAAAGATAACATTTAAGTCTCCTGTAGAGTGAAGGCGTCTTCTTGATAGTTATTAAGCCTTAGAAGAGTGGCTAATCAGAGTGGAGAAAATGGCAATTTAAATATGAAATGTGATGAATTATGGCAATATGAGTAAACACCTGAATAAGCGCAGGGTAATATGTTAGTGTAAGCAAAAAAGTTAATTAGTTAATGGGGGTGAAATGTCACAGCATATAGCTATAGTAGAGGATGAGCCCTCTATCCGGGAAAATTATGCAGATGCATTTAAGCAGCAGGGCTACAGGGTTTCAATATATGGTAGCCGGAGCGAAGCAATTAAAGCGTTTGAGTCACGCTTGCCTGACCTGGCATTGTTGGATATAGGTCTGGAAGATGATGCAGAGGGTGGTTTTGAAGTTTGTCGTATATTACGTAATAAATCAGAAACTGTGCCCATTATTTTCTTAACAGCAAGAGATAGTGATCTGGACATAATATCAGGCTTGAGATTAGGAGCAGATGATTACCTGACTAAGGATATAAGTTTGCCCAATCTGTGTGCAAGAGTAGCGGCTCTTTTCAGGCGTATAAATGCAATTACATCAAGCCCGGCAGAAGAAGATATATTTGAGCGCGGTCCATTAACAATGGATATGAATAGATTCATTATTGACTGGAATCAGCAGCGAGTTGACCTGACACTTACTGAGTTATGGGTGGTGCACACATTAGCAAGGCATCCGGGGCATGTTAAAAATCGTGATCAATTAATGGAAGATGCGCGTATTGTTGTTGATGACGCGACAATTACTTCACATATCAAACGTATAAGAAATAAATTTTTAAAAGTAGATGCTAATTTTAACTGCATTGAAACAGTTTATGGTATGGGTTATCGCTGGCTTGAAAATTAAACTCTCCATCCGTAGTAAATTGCTGCTGATTTCAGCCGTTTTATTTATAGTGCCGTGGATTGGTGTGCAATACATTCAAGATATGGAAAACTTTCTAAGAATAAACCAGCAGGATAATCTACTAGGCAAAGCGCAGATTGTAGCGGCTGTTTTGCAGGGGCAGGAAGATGTATTTAAATATAATTCAGGGGCTACTGATAATGTGGGGTCGTCAGATGGCATCATAAATAGTTCAACACACCTATATGTTCGACCAATAAAAAGAGCCATTCAATTAGATGGATATAGAGATGACTGGCTTGATTACGATGAAAAAGCAAAAGTATTAAAATCAGATAAGCCTGAATCACTCGAATACAAATATTTTTTGGCAAGTTATAAAAAATATTTGTATATGGTGCTTGAAATAAAAGATGATCGGCTGGTCTATAGAAAGGCCAATAGTTTAAGTTTAAATGAAAATGATCATTTGATAATAAAACTCAGAAATAAGAGCGGTGAGTTAAAAACGTATTTTATTGCTACACAATCTCCCGGCTGGGTTAATGCTCATCGCATGGAGTTTCAAAATGACAGGTGGGTAGCAGTGGCGCCAGAACTTCGGATTAAAGGCGAATGGCAGGAAACAGCGCATGGTTACAATATTGAAGTTAGATTACCGTTATCTCTTTTTGAACATGGCTTTTCATTTTTTGTAGCTGATGTTGATGATAGTAAAACGAGAAAAACTGAAATTATATTGGGAGAAGGGGATATTAACGATGAATTAGGTTCTATTATTATACCTTCGGTGAAAGTAGAGGAGATGTTAAAACGAATCGTTCGTCCTGAATCCCGTACCTGGATAATTGACCAGGGATATAGAGTGTTAGCGGTAGCTGGAGATATTAAACAGGGTGGACAGACTATTACCGGTCTTGATGATAAACGTAGTTTTGTTAGTAAAATGGTTAGTTTGTTTTACCATCTGTTATTAACTCAGCCCACGCAAAATTTTAAAGATGAGTTATCCAGCGTGTCGTATTTAAGAGGCGAGGTGGTGCAGTCTGCTTTGAGCGGCGAGCCATCAACCAGTTGGCGAGATACGCCAGACAAGCGAGCCAAAATATTAACAGCAAGTTACCCTGTTATATTAAATAATAGAGTCTTAGGTGCAATTGCAATAGAGGAAACCAGTAATTCAATACTTATTTTACAAAATCGCGCAATGGAGATTTTGATAAATTTAAGTGTGCTTACATTTTTAATCACGGTGGTCGTTTTATTGAGTTATGCAACTCGATTATCTGTAAGAATAAGAAGATTACGTGATGAAACTGAGCAAGCGATTTCAAATGAAGGGCGAATTGAGCAGTCATTTAAAATAACCGACTCATCGGATGAAATTGGAGATTTATCCAGAAGTTTTGCAGATATGTTAACACGCCTGAGTGAGTATAATCGTTACCTTGAAACAATGGCCGGCAAGTTATCACATGAGTTACGAACGCCGATAACAGTTGTCAGGTCGTCCCTGGAAAATATGCAGCTGGCTAACAACGAGGATTCAAGGCAGGTATATATACAAAGAGCCAGTGAAGGCATGGCGAGGTTAAGTGATATTTTAACGCGCATGAGTGAAGCCACCAGGCTTGAGCAAACATTACAATCTGAAGTTATACAACCAGTGAAGCTGATTGAATTGCTAAAAAGCTGTTTGGCAGGTTATAAACTAGCCTACCCTGATGTGGTTTTTGAATTAAATATAAAAAAAGTTGAAAAAGAAAATATACAGGGTGTGCCAGACCTGTTTGCTCAAATGCTTGATAAAATAATTTCAAATGCAGTCGATTTTCATAAAGCAGCGACACCCATAACTATAAATATAAAGCAGCACAAACATGCGCTTCAGCTAAGTATTATTAATAAGGGCGAAATCTTGCCTGAATCAATGCGGGATAACTTATTTGAATCAATGGTGTCTGTTAGAGAAAAGCGGGGAGACCTGCCGCACCTGGGTTTGGGTTTGTATATAGCCAGAATGATAATTGAGTTTCATCATGGGAGTATACAGGCAACTAATCTGCAAGATAAATCGGGTGTTGAAATAATGTTAGAAGTACCTTTAATATAATTATTGCGGATTATTTAAATTCTTATATCAGTTATGAGTTCTAGCGGATGATAATTATGGTTTTGTCATATTTCATAATAATTGAGCTGTAAATTATCATATTCCTGTCCGCAGTAAATCATATTCCTGCAGCATACTTATCTTCAAGTTAACAACAAAAGCAGTTGTTAGTACTTAAAATTTAAATAACTTGAGGAAAGTATTATGAAAATTTCAAATAAAATTACCTGTCCAGCTGTTATGGCAATCAGTCTTCCATTGTTGGTATTAGGCGGCTGTGCTAATAATGACACGGTAAAAATGATGCCGGATGAAACACTGGCACTTGAACAGGTGATAGAAGTAGATGAAATAGCTGTTGAAAATAATTCAGATATAGATGGCTTTGTAAGTATTGAAACTGAAGAGTCAATAAGCGTGATTGAACCTGTAGAGTCGCTTATAGAAAGTCCCGTGAATGAAAATGAAATGCTTGGTACAGCAACGCCTAAACCGGATGAGAGCATGATCGGTTTTGCATTTGATCAGTCTGATATTGATGCTCAATATGGGGAATTACTTTGGCAACATGCTCAGTACCTCAAAGAGAATAAAAATTTAATACTAAATGTAAGTGGCCATACGGATAGTTCTGGTGCACGTATTTATAATGAGTTTTTAAGTAAAAAACGTGCCGATCAGGTGGCTAAGATTCTGCTGGATTTTGGTGTGCCGAAAGAGCGTATTAAAGTAACTGGAAATGCAAGCGATCAACCATTAATTGGTGCAGTTACCAATAAAGAGCATCGTAGAGTTGAGCTGGATTATCAGGACCAGCAAATAGTTAGTAATTAAAGAAAAGGAGGTGGTGCGGTGAGGTCCATTAATTCGGGTTGGGTTAATGGGCCTTTTGAATGCATTGAATTGTTAGTTAAAACATAAAACCAATATCAAAGTGGTATATTAAAATGTAGTTGTTCATATCTGATCTTACAAATATAGTTTATGTTGTGACTTAACAGGACGCTATTTTTATCCCACAAAAAAACTTTATGAGAGCCTGGATTCTGAGGTTTCGCCTTTGTGGCGACTCACTTTTTTGCCTGCAGTCCATGTTAGTCGGATTGGAAAAGTAAGCAAAAAATAGCAGCCCTTTATTCGCTAGTTCTCATCAAAAAACGGTGAGAATGCCCAAAAAATATAATGTTATTACAAACTATTACTCTATGCTGTGTTATTCCTACTCTGTTCCCGGGTCGTTCAGGTGTGCCATCCAGGCTTACAGAACTTCCAGGTTAATATAAATATGGTACATCCCTGTAATTTTACCCCTCGATGGAAACATTTTTTGGCTAGCTCCAGAGGGAATAAAAATCAAAACCAGTCAGAACTGATATTTCAATGTAATACCAGAACTTCATAATCTGTTTTGGATTTTATATCGGGCTTCGGCCCGGGCGAGCTTTTGTATCACTCAGAGTGATAATATTATCAGCGAATTAGGATGAAGAAAAAGAGTAATAAGACATAACTTATTGAATATATTGAATTATTCTGTATCGGGTTTGTCGCATATTAAGGTTCTTAGTAATGGATATTGTAATAAACTGGTTATTGGAGTGATGTGAAAAATGGGTATACAATAATAACTAGTTATTAATTTAGATAAGACAGGTTTAGAGTGGATTTTTATTGTTTGCTCGGCAGAAAAATTAAAATTGATGGTTTAGTTGGCGTATAAAATATTAATTTACCTTTAATTGCTGCATAAATAACGAAATAATTTAAGGATGTATAAAATGTATTTCAAGAATTTTAAAATATTACTTGTGCTGTTTTCTATTTCACAGCTGGTTGCTTGCAGTGCAACAAAAAATACATTTGATTATGATAGTAGTGCAGATTTTGGCCAGATTAAAACATACCAATGGGATTTTAAGGCTTCAGAGGCCTTTTCTAAAACGGACCCTTTAATAGATAAACGTATTGTAAGAGCAATTGAAGATAATTTAAGCCGTAAAGGTGTAGTAAAAGCGAAATCCGCAGACATTAAAGTAAGTTATAGGGTTGATTTTGAAAAGAAACTTAAAACAGGCGGGTTGTCTGCAGGCATTGGTATGAGTATTGGTAGTTTTAATCGAGGACATATTAGTCTAAGCAGTGGTAATCAGTTAAAGCAAACGCTTGAAGGGACCTTGGTTATAGATATGTTAGATACAAAAAGTGGTAATTTAATCTGGCGATCTACAACGCATCAACCTCTTAAAGATAATGATTCATCACCTGAAGAATCTAAGAAAAGAATTGCCAGGCTGGTTTCTCAGATGTTTGAAAACTTTCCGCCCAAAAAAAACAGGTAACTTAAAGAAAAAACGGTTTATTCAGCGTCTCTATGCGGTTAAGAATGAATATGCGATGATTAAAAAAATGAAAGAGTTATTATAAAGTAAACATTTTTAGTAAATACGAAGGGTCTCCTGTTATATGTAATCGTTGTTAATATTAAATATTCACAGGTTTGTCCTGTTCCTGAAAAGTCATCATTATTTAAGCTGCTCATAGTAATCTTATCGTTTATGTAGTAATAAATTCCATCCTTAACTAACCATCTGAGACATGAAATGAAAAAGCTTCTGGATATTATGGCGGCATTAAGAAACCCTGAAAGCGGCTGCCCCTGGGATATAAAACAAACGTTTAAAAGCATTGTTCCGTATACCCTTGAAGAGGCGTATGAGGTAGCTGATGCTATTGAAAATGGTGATATGCATGAACTCAAATCTGAATTAGGCGATTTATTGTTTCAGGTTGTGTTTTATGCACAAATGGCGGAAGAGCTGGGTGATTTTGATTTTAATGACGTGGTGGATGCAGTCAGTGATAAATTAGTCAATCGACACCCTCATGTATTTGCCGGTGTGGATTGTAAAGATGAAAAATCACTTCATGATGCCTGGGAAAAAACAAAGTCAAAAGAAAGAAATTTACTGGCAAATACTGAAAAGGCTTCTATACTCGGTGGAGTAGCCAGGGCACTTCCAGCATTAAAGCGCGCACAAAAGCTTCAGAATCGTGCTGCTAGAGCTGGATTTGACTGGCCTGATATAGAACCGGTATTTGATAAACTGGAAGAAGAAATTGCCGAGTTACGAGTAGCTATAAAAGATAATGACAGACCTGCTGTGTTTGAAGAAACAGGTGATGTTTTATTTAGCTGCGTTAATTTAGCTCGTCATCTGGACGTGGATGCAGAAGAGTCCTTAAGAGGCGGTAATCAGAAGTTTGAAACACGGTTCGGTTATATTGAGAGCTTGTTAAACAAATCAGATAATTCCTTTCAAAGTTGTTCTCTAAAAGAGCTGGAAGCTCTGTGGCAGGAAGCTAAAACTAAATGTTAGAAATAAAATAGTACGAATGGTAAAAAAAACAGACTAACTTCCCTCGTTCGGGGGATGGTTAATCTGTTGTTTTATACCACAATGTAAATATAAATATAAATATAAATATTAATGTTGGCTTAAAGGAAATTATAATGAAAAATTATTTATTAATTGCGGCTTCAGTACTTGGCCTTGGTTTGTTATCAGGCTGTACTGATTCTGTTACTGATTCTGTCACTGGTGGTGGTGAAACATGTATTTTTACTGATACCTGTGATATAAGAAGTTCAGATTTGTATACCTGTGCTAATTCTTCTGGTAGTGGTTGGTACGAAGTTGGTTCGCAGACATTTTCATATACAACAAGCACAACAGCTGCTGCTTGTGCTGCCCTGGAATATTGTAATGGTGGTTCATACTGTAAAACATCACCGGCTGATGAGGACAGTATGGCAGTTAAGTTCTTAACTAAAGCGGCAGAAAATGCTCAATTGAAAAACTCAATTGACGATATGTATATCGATTTAGGTAATGAAGTTCAGAAATAAGCTTTGCATAAGCTGTTAGTTAAAAAGCCGAAGCCGGGATGCTTCGGCTTTTTAGTGTCTGTGATTTATGTAAGGCCTTAATCCTGGGCGAGTCGTATATACGCCCGATATCGATTACGAATCTCCCTGACATATTTAACCGGTTCCCGGCCCCGCACATAACCATGACGGGCCTTTCTATAAAACTTTTTGTTTGATAATAACAACATGGCTTTTTCAACATGATCAAACCATTTGTCCGGGTTTAAACCCTGCTGTCTTGCCAGCCGGCGTGCATCTTTTACATGGCCTTGCCCTGCATTGTAAGCTGCTAATGTAAACCACATTCTATCTTTAACATTTAATTCCGGCTCAAACCTGTCTCGCACCCAGTTTAAATACTGAACCCCGGCATTTATGCCGGATTCAGGTTGTTTCAGATTACTTATGCCCATTTCTTTTGCGGTGCGTGGCATTACCTGCATTAAACCCTGTGCGCCGACCCATGATTTGGCTTTAGGGTTAAAGCGGCTTTCCTGATACATTTGAGCAATTATTAATCGCCAGTCAAACTCAAACTTTAAAGCGTATTTTTTTACTAATGTATCGTATGGAGATAAAGTGCCATCAGGGTTCAGATCGACTCTTTGATTGCGGTGTTTTTTTATATTGCGGGCATTTTTAAAATATTTGTCATAGGTGATATTATAAAAAAGCGATCGGTACTGCTTTTTAATAAATTGATTCACGGCACTAACAAGTAAAGGGTTATTGTTGCGCATAGCCCATGCGTTTTCACGTATTTCACCTATTACCAGCGCGGCTTGTATATCGTCCCTCCAGGTTAGCTCTATATCTAACAGATGGTTGTCGGCGAGGGTCAGGTCATATGTTCCGTTAGCCACCTGTGCAATAATTTCTTCGGTCTCCATGTTCTCGGGTGCGGCGAGTAATTTAAATTTGAGTCCCGACTCTTTAAGTGCCTGCAGTGTTTCCCAATAGGCACTGGATTTCCTTACAAAAATGCTGCGTCCCGCCAGATCTTCGACGGTTTGAATGCTATTGTCATCAACACGCGTTACAATTATTTCAGATGCTTTATGGTGAGCAGTGCTAAAAACAACACCAAGATCTTTACGTTTTTCAGTAATGGTTAAAAAGCTCGCAATAATGTCACCCTTACCTTCGAGTAACATGGGGATCTGAGCTTCATGACTCGGTGCGCTGATAATTTCTAAACGTAATTTGTGTTGTTTAGCAAAAGCTCTGACTAATTCATATTCAAAACCAAGCAACTCGCCGCGCCAGAGAAAATATGAAGCCGCATTATTACGTGTAATAACGCGTAATGTTTTGCGTTTTTTTATGCTATCAAGGTCATCAGTGAAAATGCTTTCATGTCTTTCTGTTAATTTTTCATGGGTTAGAAATTGATTAACTGTATTAAGTAATTCGGGATTGTTTTTGCGAATGCCCCAGGCAAGCGGCCTGTCTTTAGATAAAGCCAGACTGGCTTTAAAATCATCTCTATAACCTGCCAGTACGTCTAAAATATTACTATCCATTATAGCCAGGTCTATTTTTTTACTAACTAACTGATCAATGATCTGGTCTGAGCTGAGGTGCCCGGGCAGTACCCGGGTTTTAATGTCAGCCTGTTTTTTCTGTAAGTTCTCGAGCGTTTCCTGAAACGATGACTTTTCACGAAAAGATATGGTGCGTCCATTCAGGCTTTCA
>JAPHRB010000010.1 GCA_026197015.1 Gammaproteobacteria bacterium
AAGTCATAAGTCATAAGTCAGAAGCAAAAGAAGTAAAAGAAGTAAAAGAAGTAAAAGAAGTAAAAGCAGCGAGCGAAGCCTGACCGCTTTGACTTAAGACTTAAGACTTAAGACTTAAGACTTAAGACTTAAGACTCAAGACTCAAGACTTCTAAAAACTGTCTCTCTAATAAGAGAGGGAGATGAACATAAAAACGTTTTGAAATATAAAGAGGAAAAAGCATGTCTGAATTAGAAATTGAAGAATTAAATGTAGGTGAAGGCGCTGAAGCCGGTGCCTCTGACGGTGCAGAATTAGTTGTAGTGCATTACACCGGCTGGTTAACTGATGGCACAAAGTTTGACTCAAGTGTTGATCGTAATGATCCATTCAGTTTTACACTGGGTGTGGGTCAGGTCATTAAAGGCTGGGATGAAGGTGTTAAGGGCATGAAAGTTGGTGGTAAACGTAAATTAACTATTCCACCTGAAATGGGTTATGGTGCGAACGGTGCCGGTGGTGTTATTCCGCCTGATGCTACGCTGGTATTTGAAGTTGAGTTATTAGAAATTCGTTAGAATTTTTATAATTTATTATAAAAAAGGCACATCAAATGATGTGCCTTTTTTTATGCTGATATATTAATAATTACCAGTTATAAGAATTGGCTACACCATCCAGTGTAACGGTGTATGAGCTGCAACTATCATAGACGACAGAACCGCTTTTCCCGCTAGATGTAAATGTAATGCTACCAGAACTTGGACGACCTTCATTTGGCGCTGAACAATTGAATAAAATTGATGTTGCATTGATAGAGATCGTGCCGTGTGTAGGGTCAACTACCGTTGCGGACACATTGTAACCAGAAAAGCTATTACCTGATACTGTTACATTGCTAACTGAGTATGTACGTCCATCAATACCTGTAATTGATGTAGTGGTTGTACAATCAAAAGAAGTATTAGTGCTGGTACAGCTTATAGTTGCATTCAGTGTTTCAGATATACCAGGAGCAGTAATCGTTACATTGTTATAGGTGATAGTGAAACTGTTGTCATTTCCACTAAATGTAACGACACCACTAATAACACCGTCACCGGTGTCACATGCATTAAAGGTGATAGAGCCTGATGCAGATGAACTAGTAGTTGATATGTTGTCGCTGTAGCTTCCGCCACCCGGGCATATTTCTGATAAAGTGCCTATTGAAGTGGCCTCGAAAGCAATTTCTCTCACTTTTTCAGAAATCATATCGCTTGAACTGGTCGAATTTGATGATTTTAAGTAGAAGTTAGCGTTATTGGTTGTAACAGACTGTTTTGCGCTTTCTGTTGCTGCAATGGATAAATCTTGTACGTTATCGGCTGTGATGATAGCTGCAGAAGGCCCGCTGTCACTGCTGCAGGCGCTGATTAATGATACTAAGCCAGTGATAAATAGTAATTTTTTATAAAATGTCATGATTTTATTCCCTGTTATATTTTTTTTCAGACGTAAAGGATAAATGATTAGTTTGAATATTTCTATCTTTAAAAGTGCAAAATTACGTAAGGAAAAGGCTACAGGTATGGGCGTAAGTGTTTTAGAAAATCAGTTGAAAGAGGTTTTTTATATGCAACCGAGAAAACGGGGTGTGGAGTGATTGCTTTTATCTCGGAGGCATTATTCGATAGCTTGTTCTGTGGTTTCGTTTCTGTGGAGTTAAGTATTATGGCGCAGATAGCAAGCTGATATTTTTCTATAGCGTCAATCGTAAGCAGCACCTGATTAACGGCTCCCACCCGGTCTTCAGCGACAAGAATAATGGGCAGATTTAACTCACCTGCAAGATCAGCATTTAATGCGTTTTCGCAAATGGGGGAGTAAAAACCACCGGCACCTTCGACTAATAAAAAATCATTATCAGAAATATTTTTTATACAGGCTGTGTTTAACTGTTTGAGAGAAAGAGGTTCACCGGATAGTTTAGCCGCAACCTTAGGCGATATTGCCTGGGTGAAACGGTATGCACAAACATCATTTAGTGATGAAGTCGATTGTGATGCTTTTAATAATAAATTTGCATCATCTGCTAATAAAACACCATTAATTAATTCACAACCCGTTTCAACCGGCTTTCTTGGGATGACATTAATATTTTTTTGTTTTAAAGCCGAGGCAATCTGGCAGGCAATATAGGTTTTCCCTACATTAGTATCGGTGCCAGTTACGAATAAGCCTTTCATAAAGAAAGTCGTAAGTTGTGAGTCGTAAGTTATGAGTCGTAATCAAAAGATAAACGCCTACGGCGCAATTACTTTGACTTAAGACTCATGACTTAAGACTTACGACTTAGTCAACCTCGCAAAGGCTTCTTTATATTTTTCCGCGGTTTGATTAACTATTTCATCGGGAAGTTCGGGGCCTGGTGCAGTTTTGTTCCAGTCCAGTGTTTCTAAATAATCACGCACAAACTGTTTGTCGAAACTCATTGGGCTGCTGCCGGGTTTATATTGGTCAGCCGGCCAGAAACGAGATGAATCGGGGGTTAATACTTCATCAATTAAAACCAGTTGATTATTCTCATCGACGCCAAATTCGAATTTAGTGTCGGCAATAATAATGCCTCTTTGCAGGGCGTATTCTGCTGCGGCTTTATATAGTTTAAGGCTAACCTCTTTAACCTGTTGGGCCATATCGGCGCCGAGCAGTTTTTCTGTGGCTGCGTAGTTTATGTTTTCATCATGATCACCCACATCTGCTTTACTGGAAGGGGTGTAAATTGGCTCGGGTAATTTATCAGCCATCTGTAAACCGGCAGGCAGCTCAATGCCGCAGATTGTGCCGGTGTTCTGGTAGTCTTTCCAGCCTGAGCCAATAATATAACCACGCACTATGGCTTCTACGGGTAAGGCTTTTAGCTTTTTAACCACCATAGAGTGGCTGACCACAGCTTCACGCTCCTGATCATCTGTAATAATTTCGGTTAGTGGAATATCCGCCAGATGATTAGGGATTATGTATTCTAATTTATCGAGCCAGAATCGAGTGATATCATTGAGAATAGTGCCTTTACCGGGGATGGCGGTGGGCATAATCACATCGAATGCTGATATACGGTCACTGGTGATAATTAACATATGATCATCGTCTATATCATATATGTCACGGACTTTGCCCTTATGACGTAAATTAAGGTTGCTGATGTGGCTGGTATGAAGGCTCATTGTGTCTGTGTTGTTAGTTAAAGTGAGGAAGGTATTTTACGTTAATATGGCGATTGCTGCGAGTGGCAATGAGTGACGATAGGTGGAAGGAGGGGATTTGTCGCTTTAGCAATAGTCTTTTTGTTGTATTCAGGCACATCTCCCTCGGGGAAAGGTCGACGCTTTTTGGCGCCCTGTCCCCTAAGCCTGTACCACTTAAAGATTTTCGAAGACATATAGCTACACTGTCAGCTCTTGATGGCATCAATGAGGGGACGGAGCGCACAAAACGCGGTCCATCCCCGAGTGAGACGTACCTCAACAGTGTTTACCTTTAGTGGTATATGATCTGCGAAAGCTCGACGATCGTTTATGTTTATTTAACGAACATGTCTCTAAGTTCCCGTCTAAGGATTTTACCGACATTGGTTTTTGGTACTTCGTTAACAAACTCAACACGTTTAGGTATCTTGTAACGGGTAAGGGTTAATTCGCAGTGAAGACGGATATCATGTTCTGTTAATTGTGGGTTCTTAGAGACAATAATCGCCAGAACAGACTCACCACTTTGCTCATCGGGCATGCCAATAACCCCCACTTCTATCACATCATGGTGACTGGCAATAATCGCTTCAACTTCATTAGGGTATACATTAAAGCCGGATACAATAATCATATCTTTTTTACGATCAACGATTTGAAAATAACCCTTTTCATCCATAAAGCCGATGTCACCACTATGGAACCAGCCATTATCATCAAATACTAAAGCCGTTTCTTCAGGGCGATTATAATAACCCTGGGTCACCTGGGGGCCTTTAATACATATTTCACCATTTTCACCAACGGCTAATTGATTGCTGTTGTCATCCATAATGCAGACCTCGGTAGAAGGCATGGGTAAACCAATCTTTCCATTGTAAGACTTGAGTGACATCGGGTTAATACAAACCGCGGGTGATGTTTCGGTTAGACCATAGGCTTCAAGAAGAGTTTGTCCAGTGATTTTCTGCCATTTTTCGGCCACTGATGCCTGCACCGCCATACCACCACCTAATGTCATTTTAAGGTGAGAAAAATCGACTTCAGAAAAATCGGGTGTATTTAATAAACCGTTAAATAAAGTGTTAACACCGGTAATGGCAGTGAATTTTGAATTTTTTAATTCTTTAACAAAGTTTTTCATATCCCGGGGGTTGGTTATGAGGTGATTTAAACCACCAACTTTCATAAAAAACAGGCAGTTCGCGAGCAGTGAAAAAATATGATAAAGAGGTAAAGCAGTAATAATATGTTCTTTGCCTTTTTCTATAAAAGGTTCTATCCATGCTGAAACCTGTTGCAAGTTTGCCACCATATTGCCATGAGTTAATATGGCGCCTTTAGCAACCCCGGTTGTGCCGCCAGTATATTGTAAAAATGCAAAATCTTCCTGTGTCACAGTTGGCCGTGTATATTTTGAAATATCCCCTTGTGCTAAACATTGTTTAAAATCATAACTTCCGGGCAGGCTGAAATCCGGTATCATTTTTTTAACATGTTTTACAATCAGGTTAATAATGGCTGATTTGGGAAATGAAAGCATATCGCCCATGCGTGTCACGATAACTTTCTTTATGGGGGTGTCCTGTATAACTTCTTCTAATGTTGAAGCAAAATTTTCAAGCACAATTATTGTTGTAGCGCCTGAGTCACATAACTGATGTTTTAATTCGTGCCCCGTGTAAAGAGGGTTGGTATTTACAACGGTAAGGCCGGCACGTAATGCGGCAAAAATTGAAACGGGATTTTGCAATAAGTTAGGCATCATTATGGCTATTTTTTCGCCCTGTTTCATAGCGAACTGGTTTTGTAAATAAGATGCGAGTTTAAGGCTGTTATCATTTATTTCCTGATAACTTAGTGACTTTCCATAGTTACAAAAACAGGGGTTGTTACTGTAGTTAGCGCAGGCCTCTTCAATAACATCAAGCAGAGAATCATAAGCAGTAATATCTGCCTCATGGGGAATGCCTTCGGGATAACTGGAATACCACTCATGAGTCATATAATTTTCCTTTTATTAATGATGATCAATTAGTTTTAATATTATTCTAGGACAGTAATTTGATTACGTATAGTTATTCCAGCCCTCATTTACCACGCATTATAATATTAGAGGTAGGTGATATTCTTTTTTTCAGAAGACCAGTTTGAATGTTTATGCATAATAGAGAGAAATAAATCGGATTCAAGCCAGTAGGTTAACCAGCGGCGTAAGTTTATGTAAACAGATGTTTCGAACCATTTAATATCAACATAAGCAAACTGGCGAATGAAAGGAAATATAGCGACATCGGCTAATGTAACTGAGTCATGAATTAAAAAAGTATGTTTTGCCAGGCGTTGTTCCAGCAGTTCTAAAAATTTTTCACCCTGCTGTCTATAGTAAACAGGAGGCTGTTGAGGAAATCGATCAGCATATTTATAGTGATCAAGGTCGGTTTTAAATGACTGGTCATTTTGCTGAATCAGTTGTTCAATTTCAGACTGGTTATTTTTTTGCAGCCAGTTTTTAATATCACTCTGCTTTAATGACCAGTGCATAATATCAAGGCTTTCATCTAATACTGATTGATCATTTAATATAAGGACAGGTACCGTGGCTTTTGCAGAAGCCAGAATCATTTCAGGCGGTTTGTTTTTTAAATCCACCTCGCGTAATTCAACCTGTAAGTTGCTATAACGTATAGCCAATCTTGCGCGCATCGCATAAGGGCATCGTCTGAAGCTATAAAGAATCGGCAGGGAATTTAGCATAGACATGAGTTGCGCTTAGGGGATATTTAAAGGCCGCTTAGCAGTTTTTAAAGTGGCTTATTCGGGATGAAGCGTAACCTGAAATGGTAAATAAAGTGAAGCAATCAGTTTAATTCACTGCAGGGTGTGCTGCTTTCACCAAATTGCTGTTCAAGGTAAGTGGCTATTTCACTCGATTCATACATCCAGATTGTGCCATTTTTCTGATCAATACGTAAGCAAGGCACTTTTATTTCGCCACCACCGGTTAGTAAATCGGCACGATGCGGGTTTTTTAATGCATTACGAGTTTCAATCTTCAGGCCAAGTCGTTTAATGGCCCTGCGAGTTTTCAGGCAGAAAGGACAGGCCTGAAACTGATAAAGTGACATATTGCGAGTAACATCGTTTACACATTTCTGCTCATCAGCTGATCGAGAAAACCGCCTAATAGGTATAAAAAAGCTAATAAAAATAATGAGATAACCTAAGCCATTGCGGAGTAATTTTAATAACATGTAGTGTGTCCAGTGCTGCCATATAAGGCGGCCATTTTAGCGCATTTGTGGTGTGCTGTGCAAAATAGCGGTTAAAAGGTCAGAGTGAGCTTAAAGTATTTCAAAGTCAAAAGCAGGAGAAAAGACAAGTATTTAACTCGTTCCCATGCTCCCGCGTGGGAAT
>JAPHRB010000071.1 GCA_026197015.1 Gammaproteobacteria bacterium
CTATCTATTCGATTTAATATTATTCCCATCAGTTTTGATAGCGAACTGGAAACACTATCCGTCGCTATGACTGATATATATAACCTGGTTGTTCTAGACAGATTGCGCGCAGTTGTAGGCAATAAAATTGAAATTATTCCCCTGCTTTCTGGTGAAGGTGAAATTTCAGATGCAATCGATCAATTTTATGGTTATGAATTATCTGTAGACGGCATTCTGCATGAAATTGAAACCGGTGAAGTTGATTACGATAGTTTAGATGTTGAAGGTGATGCTTATAGTCAGCCTCTGGTTAGACTAGTAGATGCTATTTTGGCAGACGCCGTTAAACATGGTTCATCAGATATTCATTTTGAACCCGAACAGGGATTTTTGCGTTTACGTTATAGAATAGATGGCGTACTTCGCCAGGTTCGCAGTTTACATAAAGACTACTGGTCGGCCATTGTTGTTCGTTTGAAAGTAATGTCCAATATGAATATCGCAGAAACACGTGCGCCTCAGGACGGCCGCATAAATTTAAATATTCGTGGTCATCAAATTGATTTTCGTGTTTCATCTCAACCCACAACTCACGGTGAGAATGTTGTATTACGTGTGCTCGATAGAGCAAAAGGCATAGTTGCAATAGATGATCTGGGTTTACATGAAGATTCACTTTCACAGTTAAAACTGATGATGGCACGCCCTGAAGGCATAATATTAGTAACAGGCCCTACGGGTAGCGGCAAAACAACCACACTTTATTCTATGTTGGGTTATGTTCGTTCAGTCGAAGTTAATATTATGACCCTTGAAGACCCTGTTGAATATCCCATGGACATGGTTCGACAAACGTCTATCAATGAAGTTTTACGTATGGACTTTGCTAATGGTATTCGTTCATTAATGCGTCAGGATCCGGATATCATTTTAGTAGGTGAGATACGTGATTCTGACACAGCCGAAATGGCTTTACGTGCTGCAATGACAGGCCATCAGGTATATTCAACTCTACATACTAACTCAGCTATTGGTTCTATTCCTCGGCTTATTGATATTGGGGTAAAACCAGAAATAATGTCTGGAAATATTATAGGTATTATGGGTCAACGTCTGGTTCGAAAACTATGCCCACATTGCAAAACATCTCACACTGCTGCTGATATAGAAAAAACATTATTGGGGATCGATACATCTGAATCACCTGAAATTTTTGATGCTAATGGGTGTGACAAATGTGAACAAATTGGTTACAAAGGTCGACTGGCAATTTTAGAAGTTTTAAGAATTGACTCTGAACTGGATGAAATGATTGCCGAGCAGTTAACAATGGGAAGATTTAAAAAACATTTAAAACAGAAAGGCTTTCAAACGTTAGCTGATGATGCAGCGCGTCGTGTTATTGAAGGCATTACCACACTTGATGAAGTGAGCCGAGTTATCGACCTCACTAACCGGTTGTAATTCGGTTATGGCAACCATGTACAGATACAAAGCAATAGACTCCACAGGTAAAGTTAGAAATGACAGTATAGAAGCGGACAATTTACTTGATCTTGAACAACGGCTCAGTGGCATGGGCATGGATCTCATCAATTATAAAGAGAAGAGCGCTAGCCTGTTTGATTTCAAAACCAAAAGCGTTCCACGTAAGGAACTAATTAATTTTACATTTCAAATGCAACAACTGACTAAATCAGGTGTGAGCATTCTCGATGGTCTGGGCGACCTCAGAGACTCCTTAACAAATGGCCGCATGAAAGAAGTACTCTCTGGCCTGGTTGATGAAATAAAAGGCGGCAAAACTTTTTCAGGTGCACTTTCAGAATTTCCTGAGATATTTGATACTGTTTATATTACCCTGGTACAGGTGGGTGAAGAAACCGGTCGAATATCAGAAGTTTTAAATGATATGGCTGAAACATTAAAGTGGCATGATGAGTTAATTGCACATACTAAAAAGATAATGATTTATCCTGCCATTGTCACCGTTGTTATTACTGCCGTGGTTTCTTATTTAATGATTTTTCTGGTGCCTGAACTTATACCTTTCATAGAAGAAATAGGTGGCACCATACCCATTCATACCAGGGCACTTATAGCAACTTCATGGTTTCTGGGTAATTACTGGTATCTGGTATTTGGTACACCCATCATCTTATTTATCGCCATTCGCATACTTGCAAAGCAAAAACCGCAGGTACGTTTATTTATTGATAAAGTTAAACTAAAGCTTTTTATCTTTGGGCCAATTATTCTTAAAACCAATCTTGCCCGGTTTTCAAATTATTTTGCCATGATGTACTCATCCGGATTGACTGTACTTGATAGCCTTAAAATATCAGAGTTACTTATGGGTAATGCCGTTCTCACTGAGTCCATTAAGGATATACGTGCAAAAATTGCTGATGGTGGACAGATATCAGAAAGTTTTAATTCAGTTGGTGTCTACCCACCTCTGGTTATACGCATGATAAAAGTAGGCGAAAACACAGGTGCGCTTGATGAGGCATTATTAAATATCAGTTACTTTTATAATAGAGAAGTAAAAGAGGCTGTAGATAAAATGGAAGCCTCCATGACACCTGTTTTAACTATTATTATGGGCGGAATTATGCTGTGGATTATGTCCGCTGTGCTCGGCCCCATCTATGACTCATTAACAACATTAAAATTATGAAACGTGTATTTTATTATTCAGGTTATCGTTTAACTGTTTTTCATTGGAAAAATGATAAATGTATTACGTCTTATGTTTTTAATCCTGGTGAAGAGGGTATTGAAAAGTTTAAAACCTACTTGACGGCTACTGAAAACACACCTGTACGTATACTTGTTGACCTCATAGAAGAAGATTTCAAAAAAGAAAACATTCCACACGTTGGCCCTGCTGATCGTAAAGCCATCGTTAGCCGACTTATTGACAGGCACTATAGAAAAAGTAAAAATTATGTAAATTATAAAGTTGTCGGCCGGGAAAAATCAGGCCGTAAAGATGACATATTACTCTATAGCGTTTTGAGTAACCCTGAAATATTAGAGCCATGGTTAAAACCCATTAGAGAATGTAATACATCCATATCAGGCATATGGTCATTACCTTTACTAAGTGAAGACTTATTCCGTAAAATAAACAGTAAAAATAATAATGTATTACTGGTATCACAACAGGTACCTAGCAACTTACGCCAGACATTCATTAAAAACGGACACTTTGAAAGTAGTCGCTCTGCTGTTGTTAATCTTGAAGATGCAACTATAGGCGAATACATTTCAACTGAAGTAGAACAGACAATACGTTTTTTATCTAATCAAAGACATATTGGTTTCGATGAAAAAATTGAAGTACATATTATCTGCAGAGAAGAAGACCTGGAAGAAATCCAGACTAAATGTATCGACTCTGCTTTACGAAGTTTTCATTATCATAAGTTGCCTGAAGTCACTGCAACACTGGGTTGCACTATAGTCCCCTCGGATTCACAGGAAACCGATATTAGCGATTATAGTAATGGCATATATTCCTTTATCTGTTCTTCCAGGTTATTACCAATTGGCCATTACGGTGCTAACTCTTTATTTTCAAAATATTATGAACAGATTCTCTCTAAAAGCCTTTATCTAATCAGCATACTTCTTTTACTAACCGCTACAATCATGTCTTTTGCCTATTTTTCCGAATCTGTTGTTCTCGATGAAGAAACTATTACCCTTAATATTCAAACCAGGGGTGTTAATATAGATTATGAAAAATCACTTGCGTCTCTGGAAAGTAAACTTTCAAAAACCGAACAAATGAAATCGTCTGTTTTATTAAGTGAAAAAATAAAAAAGTCTAAAGTTTTATCACCACAAAATTTTATGGTAGACATTAGCCGAGTTTTAACCCGGTCTGGCATGCATGATACCGAGATAACTAAAATATACTGGCAACAGCATCAAGGCAATTTAATGCCTGATGTAAACAACAATCGTAATAAAAGTTTTACTGACTACGCAAAAACGGATGAAATTTACCAACATGCCATTATCGGTGGATATATACGTGTATCACAAAGTAGCCTCAAGCAATCAGTTAACAAAGTAAACTCAATTATTGATGCATTAAAAAATAACAAACTTGTTAAAGATGTATCCATCATACATATGCCCGTAGATGTAAGATCTAAATCCAGCATTGAAAATGAAAGTGGCTTAGAACTAGAAGAGGATATTAAACGTGATAAGGAAAAAGGCCAGTTTGAAATTCAGGTACTAATGAAGGCTCGAAACTCATGATGATGAGTCACCTTAAAAACCTGCAAAAAGAGCTTGCCTTTTTTATGATAAGCATTGCTCTTGCCACCCTGTTTTTTGTTATTTCACAATCCTGGTGGCAAACTTCTTATAATAATAAAAATAATGCAGTAGCAGATTTAAATGAAGCTAAACAACGTTATTACACTGCCATAAGTCAAAAACAGTTGCTGGAAAAATTTGAAGAGAAATACAAACAACTTCAATCAGATGGTATTGTGGGAGATGAACAACGTTTGAACTGGGTAGATACAATAGAAAATATTACTACACTTAATAAAATTCCTTATCTTAAATATAAAATTGATAAACGCGAAACTGTAAATTCAAATCAAATAAGTCAGTTATACCCTGGCATACAATTACTGAAATCAACTATGACCCTGGAAATGCAATTGCTGCATGAAGGTGATTTATATACCGTCATCAATAGTCTTCATGAAAAAGCTAAAGGACTGTTTGATATTAAAAGTTGTGCCATTATTCGAAATATGACACAGATTGAATCTTTAGTTGATTCTGAAACAGATAAAAACTTTTCTGCGAAATGCGAATTAAACTGGTACACCATGCAGAAAAATATTGTCGCTTTACCGATTGAAGGTGCTTATTAATGAAATATATTTTATTTTTAACAGCACTGTTATCTATTGTGAGTAATGCTTCTGTAGCAGGCAAACTGGATACTCAGGCCAGTTTACGTACGCTTTTTACGACTAACCAGGAGCGAAGTCAGTTAGACCATCTACGCCAGCAGGGTAAGTTTGATAAAATTAAAAACGAGTCATCAACTGTTATTTTTCGCGAGCCTGCTGTTGTGAAAATGCAGGGTGTTGTGATTAGAAAAGATAAAGACCCTGTTGTTTTTGTAAATAATGAAAACACATTAAAATCACCTCAGGTGAATGACAAAGTGTATGTTAATACCGCCAGGGTTAAAAAACAGGAATATCAGGTGCCGGCACGCATTTATGGACAGAATATAAAACTTAAACCCGGCCAGCAATGGAGTGAAAAAACACAGCTTGTTGAAGAAAACTATCAGATAAAGCCACCCAAAGCCAAGACCAGTGATAATGACAACATCCTGGATAAAGTCGATAATTTAACTAATTTAAGCCCTTAAACAATAGTTATGCTCAAATCAGGCAATACCTCTAAAATCATTAAACAAAAGGGTGCGGCCCTCTTAGCCTTTTTTATGGCGATTATTCTTACGGGTGCTGTTTTTCTGATATCTGATTTAGGACCGGACCTTCTAAGATCTAGTGCTGAGAATAAAACTTCACAATCATTAGCTAAAGCTAAAAGCGCATTACTCTCCTATGCAATATCCTATTATTATACTAATTCTGCTTCAGGGAACCCTCACGCAGGTTATCACGGACTCTTACCTTGCCCGGGCTTAATTACGAGCACGCTTGATGAAGGGCTCTCTAGCGGTCAGTGTGGTCTCAAATATGGAAATAGCATCGGCTGGTTTCCATGGAAAAGCCTTGATATTGAGCCATTAAAAGATAGCTCAGGTGAATGTTTATGGTATGCATTATCTGGTGATTTTTATAATTCTCCAGAATCTGATTTGACGAATGACGATACACCAGGAATGTTCCAGATTTTTAATGAAAATGGTGTTATTTACAAAGGTAATACGCCTGAGGATCGGGTCGTCGCGGTTATTATTGCACCGGGAAAACCACTATCAAACCAGAATCGTAATTCAGTCCCTCAAAACTCTCCATATCAATGTAAAGTAGCCAATGATAGTGTAACTATTTCAAACTATCTTGATAATTTTCAAGGCATCAATAATGCCCAGGTCACCAATACTCCCGCAAATCAAATTGATCGATTTATAAATTCCAATGGATTAGGTCATAACACCTCACTTAACGATCGAATAATAACGATCACTGCTGCAGAAATTTTTGATGCCATAAAAGACAATGATGCTTTATATACCGATAAAATTAATAATCTAGCTGGACATATATCTGACTGCCTAATCAGTTACGCTGAGGACACGAATGATGCTATTACTACAGGAGGTGGCGGCTCATCACCAACCTGTATTGATAGCTGTAATAATAATTGTGATGCCGACCGAAATTTATGCATGTTAAGTGCTAATACTGGCCCTCAAAGAGCCGCTTGTAACAGAACTCGTCGTGATTGCCGTAGCAGCTGCAGAACTAGTTGTAGTGGTGGAGGCGGTGGTGGTACTGCATATTTATTTCCCTGGCCATCAGTAATAGATGTAGGTGATGACTTTAGAGATATTATTAATTACTCTGATCAAGCTAATCTGGTCAATACCGTTGGCCGATTACCTTTTAATACATCCATTTCAGCTACAGCAACAGCTACAACATTAACTAATATTTTTTCTGCAGGCAGTTGCGAATTCACTTTGAACGACACAGATTATGAGTATCGTAGATTATGGGAATTCACCAAAGATCAGTGGTTCTTTATCGTTAATGAAAACTTTCAACCTGGTATTGTAGCCGCCGCTCAAGACTCTTCAACATGTACTAGTGCGAACTGTTTGACTGTTAATGGCAATAATTATGCTGCAGCGTTAATATTTTCTGGCGATCGCCTTGAAACCCCACCATTCAACCAATTACGTCAAGATCCATATATTGAAGCTGGAACAGTTATTGGCAACCTTAAAACAGAATTAAATAATTATCTAGAAGGCTCTAACAACACAGTTGGCTCTAATCTTGGTGATTATACAGGGCTACCTGCTGCACAAGTTAACGACCGCATATATTGCCTTTCAGTCAATTCAAGCGCTACGCCTGCAGTGAATACTAGCTACGACCTAATCAGCCAATTACCCGTGTGTAATTAGAGAAAGATTATGAAATCAGAAAAAGGTTTTACTTTAATAGAAATAGCCATTGTGTTTGTGATAATTGCAGTATTACTCAGTTATACATTTATGCCATTACGCGCCCAGCTTGAAACTAAAAATATTAAAGAAGCACGTTCTAAACTAGTTGAGATAGAAGAAGCCCTTTATGGTTTTGCAATTGCGAACAATCGTTTACCCTGCCCAACCAGACCCGGTTTAAATGGTGTTGCTAACCCGCTTAATCCACTAACTCATTGTAATGACGATCCTGCTATAGCCGGTTATATTGGTTTTGTACCTTCTAATACTCTGGGGATTAAAGGTGAAGTTAACTGTGATGGTTTACTTGTTGACCCCTGGGGACGTCCGTATAGATATAGCGTTACCAATGTTGATGGCGATGGCAATGGCACAGGTGATTTTGTTGTATTCGATGCCATTCGCGTAGCGGGTGGCCCTAATTCTGTGAACCCTGATATAAAAGTTTGTAACGATCTTGCAATAGCCTGCACGTCCGGTGGTGGCACGGCCTCTACCTCAAATGCTGTTGCTGTTATATTTTCTATGGGAACTAAACAAAGAGCGAATAGTGCTGATGAAAATGAAAATGCTGGTGAAGGCGGCACTAGACCTAGTACATGTGGATTACCAGCATATCCTATAGGTAGTGACGCACAATACTATGCAGCGCAACGAATTGAAGTGGATAATAATGAATTCGATGATATCGTTATATGGATATCGCCAAATATTCTTTATTCTAAACTTTTACAGGCGGGTCATACTCTACAATAACAATTTAAATACACTGTAAAACATATACCTATAGAAGAACTATTTGGCTGGATTGCCTCCATCCTGACTACCCTTATTTTTATCCCGCAAATTTATAAAGCCTTTAAAACACGCTTAACGAATGATATTTCTATGTTAATGATGGTATTAGCCATATTAGGAAATATAACATGGTTAATTCACGCCGGCCTGACAGATAATCTGCCACTGATTGTATGCGCTTCGTTAATTATCATTATGAGTTTTGTATTAATTATATTTAAAGTTAAAAATGAAAAATCATGAGTCACTTATATACTGATAAATAATTTTTCAGTATATTTTTCGGAATTATTCGATTATGGTTTTTGTCTCCTAAGCCTCAAATACGACTCTGCACCGACTGGCATTTACTTAAACTGAATAAAACAAAATAAAAGAAAAATAATATGCGTTTTGTTATTATCATATTTATTCATTTTCTGCTCAGTCTTAAGTCAGTGACATTCGACTACGCTCCCAATTAAATAACTTCTGAATTTAGTCTGTTTCTTAAATTTCGTAATATTTTAAACGGCAATACTCTTTGAATAATATTGGTTATCCAGTTAGGCAACCAGCCTTTTGGGTCTGCGTGAAAAATTAATTCTACCGATGTTGTTTCACTATCGACTGATTTTAATGTATATATACCTTCAAACAGATCAGCTCTGATATAACTTCCATCATCCGGTTTCAACTCGGAATCAACTGAAAACATTTTATAAACGAGTTTATTATCTGAGTTGTTTATTAACTCGATTTGATAAACGAAGTCTCTATCTGATGCGGGCCAGGGTGCTGAGAAGTGACTATACTCAATTCTTTTATTATTTTTATACTCAGACAGGGCTTCTGATATCTTTAAAAAAGGCATCCATTCATGGCGATGATCGACATCATCTAATGTCACTCTTACACGTTCTAGAGATGTTTTAATAACTATTTGCGCTTTTGCTTTTACAATGTCACTGTCAGTTGTTTCAAAAGTGAATACTTTAATTCCGTTTTCGTTTTTTATTAGCTCCCATTCTGACTCACCAGGACTAGCTAATGCCGTATGTAAAAACAGGTGTAAAGATAAATAAGAGAGTATCAATTTTTTCATTTTTTATATTGATTCCTATGCAGTACCAAATCAATAAGCTGATTATTTTATCATCGCAGTGGCTTTGAACTGTGCATACATCTGTTTTCCTTTGTTAATATTTAACTGCCGTGCTGAGCGGTGGCTTATTAATGATACAATTGTCTGCTCACCAATTTTCGCAATCACACGTAATTTTCCATTTTCATCAGTTTGTATTTCATCAATACATATGGGCACACAGTTTAAGATGCTACTGTCCTGTGGCGGGCTTAAACATAAACTCACATCTCTTGCGTGAATTAACACACGTATCTTATCATTGAGTCGCATACTCTCTGCGGTTATTAAAATAGTTTCACCACAATCTAACTCTACAAGTTTGTCTTCTTCTATTATTTTAGTAACCCGAGCATCAAGTATAAAACTGGCACCTTCCTGCTGTGTTAATAAAGGTTGCGAAATACATAAATCAGCTATGTCACCCTGATCAACTATTTTCCCCTTATCCATAATGATTATATAATCAGCTAGTCTTAATACTTCTTTTATATCATGGCTAACATAAATCATCGGAATATCTAATTCTTTATGTATACATTCTATAAAGGGTAATAACTCCTGCCTTGATGTGTAGTCTAATGATGCCAGTGGTTCATCAAGTATTAATAAATCTGGTTGTGAGAGTAATGCACGCACCATTGACACTCTCTGCTTTTGGCCACCGGATAACTGCTCAGGGTAATGCCCTAATAATTCTTTTATCTTAAATTTTTCAATTAAAACTTCAGGTTTTAATTCACTGTGACATCGGTTAAAACCAAACAGAATATTTTGACTTGTCGTCATATGAGGAAACAAACGATGATCCTGAAATACATAGGCTATATTTCGAAACCAGGGTTCTAATTTTAAGCCATTAACTGAATCATCTATGACTCGGTCATTTAGTATAAATTTTGAGTTATTCTCTTTGTTTTTATCATTTCCTAAACCTGACATTAAATTTAATACACTGGTTTTTCCTGAGCCTGACGGCCCAAACAAAACCGTTATGCCATTTTCTGGCATAGTGAATGATACGTCTAATAGAAAGTTATTTAATTTATATTTGTAATTAACCTCTATCATTAAAGTCTTACCATAAGTTTTCTATTAAATGAGTAAGTTACTAACAAAACTATGAAAGAAAACACCAGTAAACCGATTGAGTAATAATGTGCCTGTGTATACTCCAGAACTTCGACATGATCATAAATAATAATTGATAATACCTGGGTCACCTCGGGAATATTGCCACCAATCATTAAAACCACACCAAATTCACCAATGGTATGCGCAAAACCTAATGTAATAGCCACCAGGAAGCCACGTTTAGACAATGGTAAAACAATGTTTTTAAACGTATCAAATGAATTGGCGCCTAATGTATTTGCTGCCTGTTGTAATGGTTTGCCGACCATATCAAAACTCGCCTGTAATGGTTGCACCACGAATGGCATTGAATAAATAACTGAACCTATTACCAGGCCAGAAAAACTAAAACTCAGAGGCGTATCACTAATATAAAACCAGAGATGCCCAATGAATCCATCAGGGCTTAACGCGAGCAGCAAATAAAAACCCAAAACGGTCGGTGGTAATACCAGAGGTAATGCCACAATAGATTCTATAACCACTTTTGACTTACTCGATGTATTTGAAAGCCACCACGCCAGAGGCGTGCCAATCAGTAATAATATTAGTGTAGTAATTGTAGCCAGTTTTAAAGTAACAAGAATAGGTGAGAGTTCAATCAAAGGTCATATCCATCGGCCTTTATTAATTTTTTTATGGCAGGGCTTTGTATATACTGTAAAAACTCTCTAGCAGTATCTATCTGTTTAGACTGCTTAAGTAAAATAACTTTCTGTTTAATGGGTTTATGTAAATAACTATCTATCTCCCAATATATATCATTAATTACATAAGACCTGGCAACCAGGCCTATATCCGCTGCACCGGATTGTACAAACTGCATGGTTTGTGAAATATTCTCACCATAAACCAGTTTATGTTTAAGCTCTTCATAAAGCTCCATTGCCTGTAAAGCTTCAATACTCGCTTTACCATAAGGAGCTGTTTTAGGGTTAGCAATAGCCAGTTTATTAAAATTACCTGAATTAAGCTTTTCTCTCAACTGCTGAGAACTATCTGCATCTGCATGCCATAACGCTAACTTGCCCTGGGCATAAACAAATGATTTTTTACCGCCATTTATTTCTATTGCTTTGGCCTTTTTCACCAGCTCATCTGCACGTTTGGCGTCTGCTGAAAAAAATATATCATATGGGGCGCCGCGCATTATTTGAGCATATAATTTACCCGTAGAACCTCGGATAATAACAATTTTATTATCTGTTATAGCTTCGTAATTCTGTTTTATTTTATTTAGTGTTGGATAAAAGTTAGCCGCAGTAGCAATACGTAATTCTACAGCATGCGTTACCGAACTCACCACGAGCATGATAATGCAAAAAACGCTGGCTAAAACCGCCGACATGACTAGTCTCCGATTTCTTCTATATATGAACGCGCAATAGGGGTTTGCACATAACGTTTCTTGCCGTCGACAATTGTCCAGAAATAGTAATATCCTTTAACTGCTTCTGTAGTCACTTTTCCGTTTTTAATTATCCATGTTTTAATATGATCACCTTCTGCAAAGGTGACTTTATAATCACCTTCTAACCAGGTAACGCCTATTCTGGAAATTTTATTTTGTTGTTCTTCACTACAAGCCGTTAAGGTCAATATTATAAACCCTAATATCATTATTTTTTTCATTTTTAAACCTTCATATTATTAATACATAATGATTTTTATCTATATATAACTAACTGATCAATTCTTTGCTTTATCATTAACTCAGTTGTTTTATATGACGCGGTATTCAAATAGTCTTTATTAATCTGTAACTGACTCAAACCTTCAGGCAGATGGCTAATTGAAGGCATATAATCTGTTTCAAATTTTATAATCGCTAATTTTTTCTGAATTAATCTGGCCTGCTCTTCATTCTTAATTGCATATTCAGCCAGCCTTATACCTGCAAGATCTGCCGCCAGATCACTAAAACTGAATCCACTGCCACCATTTGAATCATCAACCTCTTTTTCAAACCCTATCGATTCAGCTAAACTCGAATCAGCCATACTAGTTATGGCTGCTGATATTAATAAATGTTTACTCAAATCATGGCGTTTGATTAAATAGATCTTTTGAACTTTTATTGGTTTCTGGTCTATCTCTTCAAACAATTCAGATATATTCTTATTTAATGCGTAGGCACCAAGGGTTAAAAATACGGCTTTATTTTCTATAACAGGGTTATTTTCAGTGCTACGAATTTCTGCCAGTTCAAACATTGGTCTGATTAACTCATTCAAACTCGGACGAGAACCAAGTTGATAACTTATTCTTGATAAATTATCTGTTTGAGCGATTAATGCTTCTTTCAACTCAGCTGAAATCACAAGTGAGCTTAGCTGTGTTTTTATACTATTAACTGCTTCCTTATCCAGTATATAATTGACCGTTAATTGCTGTTTAGAAAAACGAATACTTTGTAAAGACTGGCTGAGTTGATTATATTCTGTAATATTTCCCTGTAGCATATTATGAGTATATTCTGCTAATGGTTTGGCTATAATCGCCGGCATGTCTAAACTGCCCAGACTTAGAGATTTTAATTTAATAATTTCACTATTTTGATTTAACTTTTCTGACTCTAGTGTTGCTGCAATGTTAATGTACTTTCCAAAAGGGTTTTTTGGTAAATGAAAGCTCATTTGCACGTATGCCTGCTTTTCATTCAGTATAACATTTGAGCTTAATCGACCTTTAAATGAGCCTGGTGCTTTTTCAGAAAGATAAGTTAAAGCTAAATTCAGGTCTTGCTGACTAATGGTTGTATTTACTGTTTCTCCTGATTTTATCTTTTGAGGTTTATTCGCCTGAATAAATCGCTTCACCCGCTTTAATTCATTACTAGTCAATTCTTCCTGCTGTTCAACGATTGCATAATCGTCAAGACTACTTACTGTTAACACACCCAAAAGTATGCCCAATAAAAAACAAATTATGAACAGCCATTTAATTATTCGTATCATGGAGATTTCTATACCTTAAATTTATTCGAGATAATATATAACACTGATTTGATAACGCTATATATCGTCTATTTTTAACTTCATCATAACATGTTCATCTGATTTTCAAATCGACCCAGGTCTACATTTATCTATGTTATATAGATGCTTTTGTTCATCAATCTCATGCTCTGGGTTACAATGCCTGCCATGGATGTTTCACATATACTCGACGGCTTAAATGATGCCCAACGCGAAGCGGTAACAGCCCCCCCGGGCCCTATGCTGATACTTGCTGGAGCAGGTAGTGGTAAAACCCGTGTGCTGGTTCACCGCATGGCATGGCTTATAAAGGTAGAAAATGTTTCTCCCTTTAGCCTGATGGCGGTTACTTTTACCAATAAAGCGGCAAGCGAAATGCGCGCTCGTGTAGAGCAACTACAAGGCGTATCCCCGAATGGGATGTGGGTAGGTACTTTTCACGGTATTGCCCATAGACTCTTACGCGCACACTGGAAAGAAGCCAATTTGCCACAACAGTTCCAGATTCTGGACTCTGATGACCAGTACCGCATGATTCGCCGGGTCTTAAAATCACTGGAGTTAGATGAGGCAAGATGGGTACCCAGACAAATTCAGGGTTTCATCAATGGCCGTAAGGATGAGGGACAGCGCCCTCAACATGTAGATGCGGGCTCTGACCCCATACGTCAGCAACTGGTGAGTATTTACTCTGCCTACGAAGCCGCCTGCAAACGTGCCGGGGTAATCGATTTTGCTGAACTGCTGTTACGCAGCCTGGAACTCATTCGTGACAATCAGGAATTACATAAACATTATCGAAACCGCTTTCAACATATCCTCGTTGATGAGTTCCAGGATACCAATACTATTCAATATGCCTGGATTCGCTTACTTGCGGCTGATAAGAATAATCGCGGCGCACAGCTATTTGTAGTAGGTGATGATGACCAGTCTATCTATGGCTGGCGTGGCGCAAAGGTTGAAAACATACTGTCCTTTCAAAATGAAAACCCGAATACACTGGTTATTCGACTTGAACAAAACTATCGCTCAACTGGTAATATTCTCAATGCGGCAAACGGCCTGATTTCACATAATCAGGAACGTATGGGTAAAAACCTGTGGACAGATGGTGAAGACGGTAATCTTATTCAGCTTTATTCAGCCTTTAATGAACAGGATGAAGCACGTTATATAATAGATCGCATTGTTGAACATGTTTCAAATGGCAATGCCAGAGCTGATATCGCTATTCTTTATCGTTCTAATGCCCAGTCTCGAGTTTTTGAAGAACAGCTAATGACCCAGGGCATACCCTATCGAGTTTATGGTGGCCTGCGCTTTTTCGAACGAGCCGAAATCAGAGACGCCCTAAGTTACCTTCGTTTACTTAACAACCGTAATGACGACCCGGCTTTTGAACGTGTAGTAAACCAGCCAACCAGGGGTATTGGTAATAAAACCGTAGATACCATACGTGAAGCAGCACGTTTAGCAGATGTTTCTATGTGGCAAGCCTCTATTGAACTCATCAACAGTAACAGTCTGACCGCAAGAGCTCAAAATGCACTCGATGGTTTTATTCAGTTAATTAACAAATTAAATATAGATACACAATCGGTTGAATTACACGAACAATTTGAACATGTTATACATTCATCCGGACTAATAAACCATTACGGAAAAGAAAAAGGCGAAAAGGCGGAAGCACGGGTAGAAAACCTCGAAGAACTGGTTAGTGCCGCTAAAGGTTTCGAATATATACAGGATGATGACGCACCACTCGATAACCTCACCGCATTCTTAACTCACGCCGCATTAGAAGCAGGTGAAGGTCAGGCAGAGGCCTGGGAAGATTGTGTACAGTTAATGACACTACACAGTGCAAAAGGACTTGAGTTTCCACTGGTATTTATGTGTGGAATGGAAGAGGGTCTGTTTCCACATCAACGCAGTGCAGAAGAAGAAGGCCGTTTACAGGAGGAGCGTCGACTTTGTTATGTTGGAATCACCCGTGCACGAGATCAGCTGGTTCTTAGTTATGCAGAGCAGCGCCGTTTATACGGAAAAGAAATGTACCCCATGCCCTCAAGTTTTATTGGCGAGATTCCGGCACAGTTCATTGAGGAAATACGCCCAAAAACAAACTATAACTCAGGTGTAAACTCTTACTCTCAAAATTCCAGCTTTAGCTTTGCTGAAGAAGATAATGAGTCAGGTATTACTATAGGGCAACGCGTTTTACATCAAAAATTTGGCGAGGGTTTTGTACTCAATTATGAAGGCCAGGGGAAAAGTGCTCGCGTCGAGGTTAATTTTGATGATGCGGGTAGTAAATGGCTGGTATTAAGTTACGCTAATCTGCAACCCATATAAACCTATAACGATAAATTATACGCCATGATACCAGGTAAGGACAACGATCTCATAAATCTATTCATCTCCGGCACAGGATTGTTATTGGGTTTGATATGGATGTTTTTTGGTGTTCAGCTAACCGGTTTACTAATATCCTTAGAAAATCAGGATATTTTTTATTATTTTTTTAGCGGCATTATTTTTTCTATTGCGATTGTTGGATTTTATGGTTTCGTACGAACCGTACTATGTTTTACTGAATTTTTAATTAACAAGGAAAATCTGCATGCTCAACTCTATGACAATTTATTAACGAATGAACATGAGGGTATATTTTTAAAAAACAAACATGGGGTTTATAAAATAATTAGCCCCATTGCACAGCAGGTTTTAAAGCTCGAAAAAAAACAGGTGATAGGTCTCAATGACCATGATCTTCATAAAAGCGCCGACGCCAATAAGATATGTCATGAAGACCAGCGCGTTCTTGAATTTGAGGAAACGATTCAATGGGAAACCACCTTACATACTTCACAGGGCGAAGAATATTATCTATGCAAAAAATTTCCCTGTCGTGACAGTAAAAAAAGAATTACCGGTATAATTGGTGTATGTAAAAACATTACTACACTTAAAAATATTCAAAACAATAATCGTAATATGGAAGACCGCTACCGTAATTTATTTAATAAATTGCCCTATCCTGTTTTAGTTCTTGACTCCACTTCATTACTACCCTTCACATTCAACAGCGCCATGAATAACCTGTTAGGTTATGAAACAGAAGAGTTCTCTCGCATGCGTATGAGCCTGCATGTTGATACTGAATGTTTAAATGATTTCAGAGAGTCTATAAGTGAACTAAATAGCTCGCATGGTGGCGAATTTGAAACCCACTTAATTACAAAAAATAGAGATGCCATAAATGTAACGGGGTATGCTCAGGAAATA
>JAPHRB010000049.1 GCA_026197015.1 Gammaproteobacteria bacterium
AATAATGTCATTCCACTGATCATCTTTCATCATCATCAGTAAATTATCACGTGTAATACCTGCATTATTTACAAGAATACTAATCTCGCCAAAATCATCTTTAATTGTTTTTAATACGGATTTGATAGAGTCATCATCAGCAACATTCAAACACAAACCTTTACCACCATTAGATGATAAATATTCTGTAATTTTTTCAGCACCACTTTCAGATGTAGCTGTTCCTATAACAGTTGCACCCGCCGCAGCCAGCGTTTCTGCAATGGCTTTACCGATTCCACGACTTGCACCTGTTACTAATGCAATTTGATTATCTAAGTTCATAATATACTACCTTCTAATATCACCCGGCACCCGGTAATTAAAATTAATCAGGGCACCTGAATCTATTTCAATTCTTCTAGTGTTTTATCTAACGTTTCAACATTATTAATTGTAAAATGTGCGACCTCTTTATTAATTCGTTTATTCAAACCAATTAATACTTTGCCGGGGCCGCATTCAATAATAGTATCAACACCTTCAGAGATTAAGTTATTAACACTATCTACCCATAACACCGGGTTATGCAATTGCTTAACCAGGTTCTTTTTAACATCAGCAGGTTTGGTATAGTTCTTTGCTGCAACATTCTGTATTACAGGAATAGTTGATGCTTTTTTAATTTTAATATCTTTCAAATAGGTAGCGAGTTTTTTTGCAGCACCTGCCATTAAATTAGAATGAGATGGCACACTAACCGGCAATTTCAGCGCACGTTTCGCACCTTTATCTTTGGCAATCGCCATTGCTGTTTCTACAGCCTGCACATTACCCGCAATAACAACCTGCCCGGGTGAGTTAAAATTAACAGCTTGTACGGCAAAATTATCATCACTGCACATCTCGCAAATTTCTTTAATTGTTTCGTCATCCAGGCCAAGTATTGCGGCCATTGCACCAACACCGTCAGGTACGGCGGCCTGCATTAACTTACCTCGTTTGGAGACTGTCTTAACCGCATCTTCAAAATCAAGCGCACCCGCACAAACCAGTGCTGTGTACTCGCCTAGACTGTGACCCGCCATAATTTCAGGCGTTACATCTAACTTGCTTTTTAATATTTCATATACCGCAACACCGGCAACCAGCATTGCGGGCTGAGTTACTTCTGTTTTATTAAGTTCTTCAGCCGGACCTTCCTGCACAACCTTCCAGAGGTCATACTTTAAAACTTTTGATGCTTTAGTAAAAAGCTCATTAACAACTGGATAAACTTCAGCCAGTTCAGACATCATGCCAACAGATTGAGACCCCTGCCCCGGAAAGACACATGCAAATTTCATAGATTTACCTTTTAATATTTTTAATAACATTTCAAAGAAAAAGAAAACGCAAATGAACGCGAATGTACGCAAATAAAAAAAGTTAATTAATATGTAATACGCCGTAGGCGTATAAATTAAAAAATTAGCGTTTATTAGCGTTCATTTGCGTTTTCTTTTTCTTTCTTACCTTTAAACACAAATACAAATACTCACTTTCAGCGCAGGCATGATGCAACATAAAGGTAAGCAGGTTACTTATAAACCCAAAACGTCCTGCATATCATACAGACCTTTATCTTTATTCTGCAACCACCTGGCCGCACGTACTGCACCTTTAGCGAAAGTCATTCTACTTGATGCTTTATGCGTTATTTCAACCCTTTCGCCATCAGTAGCAAACATGACTGTATGTTCACCGACTATATCACCGGCACGAATTGTTTCAAAACCTATTGTTTCAG
This sequence comes from Gammaproteobacteria bacterium, assembly GCA_026197015.1. Lineage (GTDB taxonomy): Bacteria > Pseudomonadota > Gammaproteobacteria > SZUA-229 > SZUA-229 > SZUA-229. Next base: position 1,769 of record JAPHRB010000049.1, read on the forward strand.
GTTGTCGCGCACCTGTATGGCCTTCTCGACCATACACTGCACACTCTTTTAAATCTCTACCCAGAGTATCAGCAATAACTTCACCCATACGCAGTGCAGTACCCGAAGGTGCATCCACTTTATGGCGATGATGTGCTTCTATAATTTCAATATCATAATCTTCGTTTAATACCGATGCCGCCATCTCTAATAATTTCAAACTCAGGTTGACACCAACACTCATATTAGGTGCAAAGACAACTGCGGTTTTTTCTGATGCATCTTTAATGATCTGTTTTTGCGCTTCATCAAAACCCGTAGTGCCGATAATAATTTGTTTACCATTGGTTTTGCATATTTCAAGATTATTAAGTGTTGAATCAATAGATGTGAAATCTATTAACGTATCAAAGTCATTAACTACACTGGCCACATCATCTACCAGTTTAACATTTAATGTGCCTACGCCAGCTAGCTCGCCTGCGTCAGCACCAATTAAACTTATGCCCGGGCGTTCAATAGCGGCATTAACTGTACAGTCTTCTGCCTGTTGACAGGCTTCTATTAAAGTTTTTCCCATACGACCAGCAGCGCCAGTAATTCCAATTCTTAGCATTTTTATTCTCTGAAAAACTATATTTTTCTGTAATTATTAATAGTTACCAGCTGATGTAACTGTAACCCTTTTCCTGCAATTCTACTAAATCAACGGCACCTATCTGTACAATCTCAACAAAATCGTGCATGTCTTCTTTTTTCCAGTCCATTGAGTCCATAGTATTACCACAGGCGTGAAATTTGACGCCGTAGTCAGCCAGGCTCTTTATTTTCTGTTTAACTTCATCAGACACTTCACGTAGTGGTTTTTTTGCCAGTATATGTATTCCCGGCCCAAATGCGGTAATCACGATGGTAATATTATCATTATATTTTCGTAACATTTCTGCTGCTGAAAATAAGATAGCATCGTGATATTTTGAATCTGATTTGTTAAATTGATAAACAACATTATGCTCGGTAGGATCACCTGGAAAACGCAACTCCGCATTTTCTGATGTAGCTTCTGAAGCAACCGCACTACGCCCGGCAAAAATACCAGCTGCAATGCCTGCAAAACTTGTGAGTAAACGTCTTCTTGTAATCATTAGAGTTTCATATCATCAAAAAACTTTTTAACCCCGTCCACCCAGCTAGAGCCCTGAGGGTTATGGTTTTTATTATCGCCGTGAATACTATCTTCAAACTCTCTTAACAGATTTTTTTGTTTTGTCGTTAACTTAACAGGTGTTTCAATAACAACTTTACACATTAAATCACCAACCATGCCACCACGAACAGGTTTAACACCCTTGCCTTTTAAGCGAAACATTCTACCTGTTTGTGTTTCAGCTGGTATCTTTAACTTAACACGTCCATTTAATGTTGGCACTTCTAAATCACCACCTAAAGCAGCAGTCGCCACGCTAATAGGCACCTGGCATAACAGATTTGCCCCATCACGCTCAAAGATAACATGCGGTTTTACATGCACCTGAACATACAGGTCACCTGGTGGCCCGCCATTTTCACCTGCTTCACCTTCACCTGATAATCGAATTCGGTCACCATTATCGACACCTGGCGGTACTTTTACAGATAATGTTTTACGCTCTTCAATTCGCCCCTGGCCGTGGCAATCACCACATGGATCAGATATTGTTTTACCCTGACCATGACAATGGGGACAAGTTTGCTGAACAGAAAAGAAACCTTGTTGTATGCGAACCTGACCTGTACCGCCACAGGTTGTACAGGTAGTAGGTGATGAGCCTTTTTTAGCACCACTCCCATCACAGGTTTTACAACCAACCAGTGTAGGAATTTTTATTTTAATTGTTGTGCCGGAAACCGCATCTTCTAAATTCAGCTCCATATTATAACGAAGATCTGAACCTCGATAAGAACGGCTACGACCACCGCCACCACCACCGCCGAAAATATCACCGAATACATCACCGAAAATATCGCTGAAGTTACCTGCACCTGCACCATAACCCTGACCGGCGGAGGCGTCTACACCCGCATGACCATATTGATCATAAGCTGCGCGTTTTTGTGCATCTGATAATATATCGTAGGCTTCTTTGCCTTCTTTAAATTTTACTTCTGATGCTTCAGGGCTATCCGTATTTCGATCTGGATGATGTTTCATCGCCAAACGTTTAAAGGCCTTTTTAATTGCCGCTTCGTTTGCGTCTTTGGATATCCCTAATACTTCGTAATAATCTCGTTTTGACATGCTTTTTTGTCTCTATATTCTCGTCCGCAAATGAACGCGAATAAACGCAAATAAAATCAAAAGTTACTTTTTTTCGTTAAGAATCGGAGCGCCTAACAATAAAAAATTTGCGTTTATTTGCGTTCATTCGCGGACAATACTGCTTTTCACACTTTAAACACACAAAATGCCCGGTTATAAAAACCAGGCATTTCTTAACAGGCAAATGCCCAGGTAAATGACTTATTTATTGTCGTCTTTTACTTCTTCAAACTCAGCATCTACTACTTCGTCATCCGCGGCATTCTCAGCACCAGATGCCTCTGCGCCAGCTTCACCACCTTCCTGCTGCTGTGATTTAGCATAGGCTTTTTCAGCAACTTTACCTGCAACTTCAGTTAATGCTGTTGTTTTGGTTTCGATAAGAGCTTTATCATCACCACCAACTGCTTCTTTCAGTTCAGTTATAGCTGCTTCAATTGCAGTCTTCTCACTTTCATCTACCTGGTCACCCAGATCTTTCAGTGATTTTTCAGATGCATGAATCAGGTTATCTGCTGCATTTCGCGCTTCAACCAGTTCTTTCTGCTTACGATCTTCATCAGCATGAGCTTCTGCATCTTTAACCATTTTATCAACTTCATCATCAGATAAACCTGAAGAGGCCTTGATTACAATTGACTGCTCTTTACCTGTTGCTTTATCTTTAGCCGATACGTTTAAAATACCGTTTGCATCAATATCAAATGATACTTCAATTTGCGGTACGCCACGTGCTGCAGGTGGAATATCAGCAAGATCAAAACGACCCAGTGATTTATTACCTGTGGCAATTTCGCGCTCACCCTGAAGCACATGAACAGTTACCGCACTCTGGTTATCGTCTGCTGTTGAGAATACCTGTGATGCCTTAGTTGGAATCGTTGTATTTTTCTCAACCAGTTTGGTCATTACACCGCCCATTGTTTCGATACCCAGTGACAGAGGAGTAACGTCAAGTAATAAAATATCATTAACTTCGCCACCCAGTACACCACCCTGTATTGATGCACCAATTGCTACTGCTTCGTCCGGGTTTACATCTTTACGTGCCTCTTTACCAAAGAAGTTTTTAACCGCTTCCTGAACCATAGGCATACGACTCTGGCCACCGACCAGAATCACGTCGTTAATGTCACCTACACTTAAACCTGCATCTGATAAAGCCATTTTGCAAGGTGCGATAGTGCGTTCAACTAAATCTTCAACCAGTGACTCAAGCTTGGCACGAGTCAGTTTCAGGTTAAGGTGTTTAGGGCCAGATGCATCTGCTGTAATATAAGGCAGATTGATATCTGTTTGCTGGCTGTTAGATAGCTCAATTTTTGCTTTTTCAGCGGCTTCTTTCAAACGCTGGAGTGCTAATGGATCATTATGTAAATCCATGCCACTTTCTTTCTTAAACTCATCAGCAAGATAATCGATTAAACGCATATCGAAGTCTTCACCACCAAGGAATGTATCACCATTGGTCGCCAGTACTTCAAACTGATGTTCACCATCAATTTCTGCAATTTCAATGATCGATACATCAAATGTACCACCACCCAGGTCGTATACCGCAATGGTAGAGTCACCCTTAAGTTTCTTATCCATACCATAAGCCAGTGCCGCAGCGGTTGGCTCATTGATAATACGTTTAACTTCTAAACCGGCAATTTTACCTGCATCTTTAGTTGCCTGACGTTGAGAGTCATTGAAATAAGCAGGTACAGTTACAACTGCTTCTGTGACTTCTTCACCTAAAAAGTCTTCTGCCGTTTTCTTCATCTTCTGAAGAATACGAGCCGATACTTCTGGTGGAGCCATCTTGTTACCACGTGATTCAACCCACGCATCACCATTGTCTGCTTTTATGATTTTATAAGGTACAAGCTTGATATCGCGCTGTACAACTTCTTCATCAAAGCGACGACCGATAAGACGTTTGATTGCGTATAATGTATTTTCAGGGTTAGTTACCGCCTGACGTTTTGCAGACTGACCGACCATTACCTCATCACCTTCGCCGAAAGCAACGATTGATGGGGTAGTACGATCACCCTCTGAATTTTCAATAATACGTGGTGTATCACCATCCATTACTGCGACACATGAGTTAGTTGTACCCAGGTCGATGCCGATAATTTTAGCCATGTTGTGCTCCAAAAATGCTTAATATTTAACTTATCCCTTAGATAAGGGCAGGTTTTTATTTTTCAATGCTTTTCTTAGTTTTAATGTAATTTTTAACGTTATTGTTAATAGTTATACAGGTTGCTCCTGCATAGTTTCAGGCCAGGGCAGAAAATGTAAGCTTATAAACATAAGTGTCCATTTTCTAACGAAGGCATGGAGCTATGCAGGAGTAAGCTGAATAACTATTTTGATACCATTACCATTGCTGGTCGTACCAGACGACCATTTAACAGGTAACCTTTCTGCATTACAGCTGTTACTGTATTAGGTTCATGCTCATCACTGGGCTGCATTGACATTGCCTGATGATGCTCTGCATTAAACTTTTCACCAAGTGGATTAAGTTCAAGAACATTAAATTTTTCAAATACGCCAGATAACATATTCAATGTCAATTCGCTGCCTTCTCGCAAACTATCAACAGTGGCATTTTCCTGGACTGCCGCATCAACACCCAGTTCCAGACTATCTTTTACCGCCAGCATTTCTGAAATGAATTTCTCTAATGCGAATTTATGTGCGTTTTCCAGGTCTTTTTGAGTGCGACGACGGATATTATCCATTTCTGCTTTGGTTCGCAGTAATTGATCCCAGTTATCTGTGGCTTTTCTCTCTGCTAAGTCCAGACGCTCCATTAACTCTTCAGCTGAAAGTGCTTCACCTTCAGTTTCGTTAACCGCATCTAACACTTCTTCTGTCAGGACTTCACCTTCTACAGCCGCATCTTGTTGATTTCCATCGAGGATTTCCTCGTTTGACATGTTAACTCTCCATCAAATTTAAGGTCTTAAGGGCATATGGGGCTAATCAATTAAGATTCAAGGGGATTTAAAGATTAAAAACAGTTTTGTCCGCGAATGAACGTTAATAAACGCAAATACAAGCAAAAGCTGTAATATAGGTGTAATGCGCCGCAAGCGTATAAACCTGAAAAGTTTGCGTTTATTTGCTGACACACTCGCTTTAAGTTTTATCCGCTCCCAACGCCAGGCTTAAAAACCGCGCGGTGACGTTCACTGCTGATATCACTTTACTGTATTCCATTCGGGTCGGACCAATCACACCTAAAACACCCAGGGTGTTATCTTTGGTGCCATAGGGAACAGACACCACACTGAAGTCTTCCAGACCTTCAATACCCGCCTCAGA
>JAPHRB010000074.1 GCA_026197015.1 Gammaproteobacteria bacterium
AATTTCCATCGCCCGACCACCTAATACATAAGATGGACGAACCACAATGGGATAACCAATTTCTTCTGCCCGACCAACGGCTTCTTCTGCAGACCGTGCTAAACGATTAGGTGGCTGTTTTTGACCCAGTTTCTGAATTAGTTGCTGGAATCTTTCACGATCTTCTGCCAGATCAATACGATCAGGCGTAGTACCAATAATTGGCACGCCCGCGGCCTCTAAATCACGAGCTAATTTTAAAGGCGTCTGACCGCCATATTGTACGATAACGCCTTTCGGTTTTTCCAGCTCTAATACTTCAAGCACATCTTCTAATGTTAATGGCTCAAAATACAAACGATCTGATGTATCAAAATCTGTAGAAACAGTTTCTGGATTACAGTTAATCATAATGGTTTCATAACCGTCTTCACGCATCGCCTGAGCCGCATGCACACAACAGTAATCAAACTCTATTCCCTGCCCAATACGGTTTGGTCCACCACCAAGTACAACAATTTTTTCTTTATTGGTAGGTTGTGCCTCACATTCTTCTTCATAGGTTGAATACATATAGGCTGTTGAAGTTGAAAACTCAGCTGCGCAGGTATCTACTCGTTTATAAACCGGGCGTATATTTAATGACTGACGATGCGCACGAACAGTATGTTCTGTAACCCCCATCAATTTAGCCATACGACGATCGGCAAAACCTTTACGTTTTAACTGAAACATTTCATCTTTATCAATGTCTGTTAATTTACGCGAGCGTAGATTTTCTTCCCGGTCAATAATATCTTTAACCTGCACCAGAAACCACGCATCAATGTGCGTTAATTCATGGACGCGCTCACAATCCATACCATGACGGAAAGCTTCAGCTAAATACCAGATACGATCTGCACCGGGTTGTTGTAACTCTTTACGTAATGTTGTTTTAATGTCTTCTTCAGACATACCTTCAGGCAAAATTTCACTAAAACCGTCAACATCAACTTCCAGTCCACGTAAGGCCTTTTGCAAAGACTCCTGAAAAGTACGGCCAATTGCCATTACTTCACCTACAGATTTCATTTGCGTGGTTAAGGAATTTTCTGCCTGCGGAAATTTTTCAAATGTAAAACGTGGTATTTTTGTAACCACATAATCGATTGAAGGTTCAAAAGATGCGGGTGTTGCTCCACCGGTAATATCATTACTTAATTCATCTAATGTGTAACCCACTGCTAACTTTGCAGCCACTTTTGCAATCGGGAAACCAGTGGCTTTTGACGCCAATGCAGAAGAACGTGATACACGTGGATTCATTTCAATAATGGTCATTCGACCATCTTTGGGGTTCACAGAAAACTGTACGTTTGAACCACCGGTTTCAACACCAATTTTACGTAATACTTTTAATGAAGCATCACGCATAATCTGAAATTCTTTATCTGTTAATGTCTGCGCAGGCGCAACGGTAATTGAATCACCGGTATGTATACCCATCGGATCAAAATTTTCAATTGAACAGATAATGATGCAATTATCATTTGTATCACGCACCACTTCCATTTCATATTCTTTCCAGCCAAGAATTGATTCCTCAACTAACAGCTCTTTAGTAGGAGATAAATCTAATCCTCGTTTACATATTTCTTCGAACTCTTCTTTGTTGTATGCAATACCACCACCGGAACCACCCATGGTAAATGATGGACGAATAATAGTTGGAAAACCAACCATTGCTTGAACCTGGTATGCTTCTTCCATACTGTGCGCAACCGCTGCACGAGGCATATCTAAACCAATTTCTTCCATCGCGATTTTGAATTTTTCACGATCTTCCGCCATATCGATGGCTTCTTTTTGCGCACCGATCATTTCAACATTATATTTTTTCAGTACACCTTCACGATCCAGGTCAAGGGCACAGTTTAATGCAGTCTGACCACCCATTGTCGGTAACAATGCATCAGGTTTTTCTTTTTCAATGATTTTCGCAACCGTTTGCCAGTGAATGGGCTCGATGTAGGTTGCATCGGCCATGCCCGGATCAGTCATAATGGTTGCGGGGTTAGAATTAACTAATATAACGCGAAAGCCTTCTTCACGAAGCGCTTTACAGGCCTGGGCGCCAGAATAGTCAAATTCACAAGCCTGACCAATAACAATTGGCCCTGCGCCTATGATTAAAATACTTTTTATGTCGGTGCGTTTAGGCATGGTCTGCCCTCTCTAACTCAACGGTTAAAAGAAAAAGAAAACGCAAATGAACGCGAATGAACGCAAATAAAAGCGACATTAAATGACCTCGGTTTCGTTGTATTGATAAACAATACGTTGCACACCTGATTTTGGCGTGCCAAAGTTTAATAATAAAGCAACAGGCAACCCCGTTGCTTTTAGATAATTCATCACTTGTGCTCTGTGGCTACTCACCAGCTGAGACACCGTTTTTAACTCTAATAGCAATTTATTTTCAACCACTATATCAGCAATAAAGTTGCCGACTACACGCCTTTTATAAATTACTTTAAGTTGTTTTTGTTGACAAAAAAATACATTATTCTTTTCTAGCTCAACACACAACGCATTCTCATAGACTGACTCAAGAAAACCTGTTCCTAATCTATTACTAACTTCGAAGCCACAATTAATCACAACCTCGGATAAAACTTTTTCTAAACTCATACCCACAACTCCATTTGCGTTTATTAGCGTTCATTTGCGTTTTCTTTTTCTTCTAAATTTTTTAGGCTTTCTCAATCAATTCAATAAAGTGATCAAACACGGGCGATACATCATTCGGACCGGGGCTGGCTTCCGGATGTCCCTGAAAGCCAAATACGGGTTTATCTGTGCGGTGTATTCCCTGTAATGATCCATCAAACAAAGAACGATATGTTGGTTTTAAATTATTCGGCAGTGATTTTTCGTTTACCGCAAAACCATGATTCTGACTGGAAATCATAACCTTCTTTGTTTCAGTATCCTGCACCGGATGGTTTGCACCATGATGACCAAACTTCATCTTTTCAGTTTGCCCACCGCAGGCTAAAGCCAGTAGCTGGTGCCCCAGACAAATACCAAACATAGGGATATCGGTTTCTAAAAATTCCTGTATGGCGGTAATAGCATAATCACATGGCTCAGGATCACCTGGACCATTGGATAAAAAAACACCATCAGGTGACATCGCGAGTACATCTGCTGCCGGGGTTTTTGCTGGCACAACGGTTACTCTACAACCACGATCAACTAGCATATTTAAAATATTTCGTTTAATACCAAAATCATAAGCAACAACATGATGAGGCAAATCTTTAACTTCAAATTGCTTGTGAGCATTTGAATTAATTTCCCAGCTGCCCTGCGTCCATTCGAATGATTTTTTTGTTGTCACTTCTTTCGCCAGATCCATACCTTTTAAACCGACAAACCCTTTGGCTTTTTCTATGGCAGCTTTTTCATCGATTTTATCTGCCGCTACGATACAGGCATTTTGCGCACCTTTTTCACGTAAGATTCTGGTTAAACGACGGGTATCAATATCTGAAATAGCCACTACATTATGCTTTTTCAGATAGTCAGACAAACTCATTTCACTACGCCAGTTACTTGCTACTAATGGCAGGTCTCGAATAACCAGACCCGCGGCATGCACCTGATCTGACTCTTCATCACCTGAACAAACACCCGTATTGCCAATATGTGGGTAGGTAAGTGTAACTATTTGTCTTGAATAAGAAGGATCGGTAAGGATTTCCTGATATCCTGTCATAGCAGTATTGAAAACACATTCACCGATAGACTCACCGGAAACACCAATGGATAAACCCCAAAACAGGCTTCCATCTGCTAACGCTAATAGCGCTTTTTGACTCATTATGCCTCCGCTGAACATACGAAACGGGAGCAACAAAATGAATTGCTGCTCCCGCTTGAAATAATCGTTTAAAAATCTCGGTGAGTATAGCAAACACTGGAGAGATACTCTATTACAATTCGCTAATTTAGGTGCTTAATAAGTTAAAATATAACCACAGAGACGTGACGAGCACAGAGAAAAGCACCCTGACGTTACAGCGCACAGGTGCTGAATAAAAAACACCTCTGTGCTCTCTGCGCCCCCGTGACTATGTTTAAAACTAACCCATAAAAAAAGCCGGAGCTTGTTAGCTCCGGCTTTAGTAATAGTGGCGTCCCCAAGGGGAGTCGAACCCCTGTTGCCTGGATGAAAACCAGGTGTCCTAGGCCTCTAGACGATGGGGACGCTGTCCCATCTCGATAAACACTTAATATTAAAGTACTCATCAAAAGAGAGCGCGAATTATAGGGAGCAATTTGCCGTCCGTCAACAAGAGATTACAGAATTATTTCAATAAATTAGTCATCACTTATATTTAAATGTCTCTTGCCATTTAAAAGCCCCATAAGTTAGGGTTTCCAGGCTGTTAAAAACAAACAGCTCACATCCGCAGTGGAGCAATTTGATGTGATTAAATTATATATGGAGATTTCAAATGAAATATTTTTCAATAATGCATGTCCCGTTTTTGTCCTTATTATGCCTTGTTTGCGCCTGCTTCTTTACATCTGTTAGTAAGGCGGCAACCGTCAGTGATTTATTAATTACTGAAATCATGGCTAATCCTCTCGCCGTATCTGATACCCGGGGAGAGTGGTTTGAATTATTTAACCCAACAAGTGAAAGTGTAAACTTAAGTGGCCTGCTACTCAGTGATAATGGCAGCAACCGCCACACCATCTCCTCTTCAAGTGACCTGCTGATAAACTCAGGTAGCTATTTTGTTATGGCGCGTAATGGCGACGGCAGTTTAAATGGTGGCTTTACTGCCGATTATGTCTACAGCAGTTTTTCTCTGGGCAATAGCCAGGATCAGATTATTTTCTCTGATATGTCAGGTGAATTACTAAGGTTTGATTATGGCGCTGATTTTGTGCCATCTGGTGGCAGCATGGAATTAATAGACGCGGTACTGTTGCCATCAAATTTCGCTGCAACCAGCACTACATTTGGTAGCGGTGATTTTGGCACACCCGGTTCGGCTGGTTCATTTATTCAACCAACGGGGGTAACGTCCGTCCCGATACCGGGTGCAGCATGGCTAATGAGCACTTGTTTAATTGGCTTGGTCAGTTTCATGCGGAAAAACAAAGCAGTTTAAAACCCACATAAAACCTTTTTCAGCTCCCAACCACTGCGGGAAGCTGAGATTTATGACTTATTCTCTTCCTTTGCCCATGAATCACGCAAAGTAACAGTACGATTAAATACCAGTTGATCAGGCGAGCCCATATCACGACAGAAATAACCTTCACGCTCGAACTGAAATCGCTCTCCTAATTGCGCATCAGCTAAAGCAGGTTCTAACATGCATTTACTTAATACGGTTAATGACTCCTGGTTGATACGCTCTTTAAAGTCTACGCCGTCTTTACCGTCATCAGGTGTAGGGTGATTAAATAATCGATCATACAATCGAACCTCGGCTTCAACCGCATGCACCGCAGATACCCAGTGAATAACACCTTTTACTTTTCGACCTTCAGGATTTTTGCCTAAAGTATCAGGGTCATATGAGCAGCGTAACTCAACGATTTCTCCCTGCTCGTCCTTTATTACTTTGTCACATCGAATGACATAACCCGAACGTAAACGCACCTCTTTATCTAATACAAGTCGTTTGAACTTATTATTAGCTGACTCTCTAAAGTCGTCTTTATCTATATAAACTTCACGACTAAAGGGCACTTTACGTTTACCAAAATCTTCATTCTGCGGATGATTGGGTACATTAAACTCTTCTACCTGATCCTCAGGGTAATTCTCAATAACCAGTTTAAGCGGATTCATCACTGCCAATCGGCGCGGTGCATTGGTATTCAGGTCTTCTCGAATGGTTGCTTCCAGCATGCCCATTTCAACTGAGTTCTCAACTTTACTAATACCAATGCGCACACAAAATTCACGAATTGATGCGGGTGTAAAACCGCGGCGACGTAAGCCTGCAATGGTTGGCATTCGTGGATCATCCCAACCACTAACCAGTTTTTCTGCAACCAGCTGAGTTAACTTTCGCTTACTCATTACTGTGTATTGCAAGTTTAAACGTGAGAACTCTATTTGCTGTGGGTGACACTCAATGGAAATATTATCTAATACCCAGTCATATAACGGCCGATGATCAGCAAACTCCAGGGTACATAAAGAATGCGTTATGCCTTCCAATGCATCTGAAATGGGATGCGTATAATCGTACATTGGATAAATAGACCAGGCATCGCCGGTTTGGTGGTGAACTACTCCATGACGTATACGGTACAACGTAGGGTCTCGCATATTCATATTGGGGGAGGCCATATCAATTTTAGCTCGTAAAACTCGCGCACCGTCTTCGAACTCGCCGTTTTTCATACCCTCAAATAAATCGATGTTTTCTTCAACTGATCGATCACGATATGGACTATCTTTTCCGGCCTCTTTTAAAGAACCACGATATTCACGGGTTTCTTCTGCATTTAAATCACACACATAAGCCTTACCCGACTTAATTAACTCAATCGCATATTCTGCAAGCTGATCAAAGTAACTGGATGAGTAGTACAGGCGATCCTGCCAGTCATAACCTAACCATTTAACATCTTCCTGAATAGCATTTACGAAATCGACATCTTCTTTTTCAGGGTTGGTATCATCAAAACGTAAGTTGCAGGTGCCGTTATAGTCCTCTGCGACACTAAAGTTCAATACAATAGACTTTGCATGACCTATATGCAGATAACCATTAGGCTCAGGCGGAAATCGGGTAGCGACTTTGCCATTATTCTTATTTGCTGCCAGATCGGCATCGATGATATGACGAATGAAATTAGTCGGGATAGATGTATCTTCTGAGCTCATTACTGTCTGATTCTGTGGTTGATTTGGAATTGACGGTATTTTAGCCTTTATTGAAGAAAGTTATAAGTTGTATTAAGCATTTCACACACATACTATAATAAATAATAACTTATAATATTTAAGCCAATCTCTCATTATGAAATTAAGCACACTGGAAACTATATTTAGTGCCCTCAATAAAGCCAAAGTACGCTACCTTGTAGCAGGTGGCATAGCCGTCAATATACACGGTTATCAACGAATAACTGCTGATCTGGGTCTTGTCATACAGCTTGATTCTAATAACATCATCAATGCTATGAATAGCTTAATTGATTTAAAATACTCACCATTAATACCAATAAAGCCGGCTGATTTTGCAGACCCTGAGAAACGCAAGAACTGGATAGAAACTAAAAACATGCAAGTTCTATCGCTTCAATCCACTCTTACCCTGAAACAACGATAGATATTTTTGTAACTGAACCGTTTGATTTTGATGAAACCTATAAAACAGCAACCACTGTCGAGCTAACACCAGACATTAAACTAAGCCTTGTGAACATCCCCACTCTTATTAAAATGAAACAAAATACAGGTAGAGCAAAAGATCAGGACGATATACATCACCTTGAAATGATACTTAAGGAAGAAAATGGAAAATAAACCCACTCAGAGCTGGGAAAATGCATCCTGGGAAGGCAGTAGACGGGCAATGATTAGACAGTCATTAAAACTAACTGTGAGAGAAAGACTACAAGCACTAGAAAATTTAATAGAAACAAGCCAGAAGTTAGCGAAAATTAAAAAAAAGCCTGTTGATTCTTAGCCATACAACCTCCTCTCTCCCCTGAAACAAAACAACAAATCACAGCTTAAACAGATGAAGAACTCCCCCATTCACCAAACTTCTGCTCCCACTGCCATGCATGACGAATAATCACATTCAAATCGGCATACTCAGGTTTCCACCCTAGCTCTTTTTGCAGTAAAGACGAATCAGCTACCAAACGAGCCGGGTCTCCATCACGTCGCTCACCCGAAAGCACAGTAAAATCACTTCCCGTTACGTCTTTTGCCACATCAATTAATTCTTTAATAGAATAACCAAGACCATTACCCATGTTATATGCCCTGGTATCACCACCCGCAACCAGATACTCCAGACCCAACAGATGCGCACTACATAAATCGTTAATGTGAATATAATCACGGATACATGTGCCATCTGGTGTGTCGTAATCACTACCAAATATAGTGATATTGTCACGTCGACCAGAAGCAGCCTGTAAAACAAGAGGGATTAAATGTGTTTCAGGAATGTGCCGTTCACCTAACTCACCTTCAGGATCTGCACCCGCCGCATTAAAGTAACGCAAACTAACTGACTTCAAACCATATGCATGATCAAAATCACGCAATATCTGCTCAACCATTAATTTACTGTGACCGTAGGGGTTTATCGGTTTCTGAGAATGCGCCTCATCTATGGGCGTGTAATCTGGCTCACCGAATGTGGCTGCAGTTGATGAAAAAATGAAGTTTTTAACGTTATGTTTAACCATAACGTCGAGCAACACCTGTGTATTACTTACATTATTACGGTAATACATAGATGGTTTTTCTACAGATTCGCCGACCTGAATATATGAAGCAAAATGCATCACACCGTCGAATGTGTTTTCTGAAAAGAGCTTATCTAACAGGCCATAATCGGCTATATCACCTTTTACAAACTTGCCGTATTTAACTGCGTCTTTATAACCATTTGAAAGATTATCTAATGTAGTTATGCCATGACCAGCTTTACTGAGCATTTTTACCATGTGGGAGCCTATGTAGCCGGCTCCGCCTACGACCAAAATCTTCATCCCATATATCCTGTATAACTCTATAATTATTTTTTAAAATAGCACTATTGCATAAACTTAACTTTTTTATACGACATCTGAATTTCTATATTCTCCGCATACATCTAACTAATTTTACTATACAAGGCTGCACATAAAAAATGCGCTAATACTAATAATCTTCAACAAACTGACTGTAGAAACTAAACAACTACTGGCAATATAAACAAAAAATAAATAAAATTTAAAACAATAAGACTTATTTCTTATTTCTTATTTCTTCTGTATTCATACCACGAATACCAGCCATAAAAACAGCGAGGTAAAAAATAAAAAATGAAACTGTACGTGACCGCTCAAGAAAACTTTCTGACATATTAAAAATCACAAAGCCTACAATAAACAAAATACCCGCCAACCCAATTCGACGAGCATCTGAACTTAACTCTGACGACTTACAAGCCTGATAAAACGTTTTAACTGGCACAAAAAACAAAAAGAAAACAGCTATAGTAGCGACAATACCACCGCTAGCCATGATTGATAGAAACTGATTATGGGGATGTGCATATGTAATTGCTGACTTATTCAGCATACCATTTTCAACAAAGACTTTAGCATTCTCTTGCAAGTTACCCCAGCCTACACCAATAAATGGATTCTCTACAAACACAAGCCACGCAGCTCTTCCAGCTTCTAACCTTACACCAATAGAGGTTTGACGATAGCGGCTATAAATATCACTATCAAAATACATCTGTATATTTGAAAACGTCATGGATAACTTAGATTCAACACCAGTCTGAGGGATAATATATATAATTGTTATAACAACAATAATTGCCAGTGAACTTACATACTTATAAAAATAAACTTTTTGATCCCAAAGAAACACAAGTGATAAAAACGGAATTGCAACCCAACCACCTCTAGATTGAGAAAGAACACTTGCTACCAAACCCATTAAGCATGCAATTATAGGATATATTATTTGCCATTTAGCTCTTGATTTAAACCAACCTATACCTGAGAGACACAATACCCCCATAATTAGAGAAATGTCACCATAGATAATTGCATTTGTAACACCTTGCGCCCTCCATGCATAGTCAACATTGAATAATGGAGTCAGCATTGCCTGATTAATACCATAAAGTGCAGAAACAACCGCGCCAATGAATAAACCATACCAGACTAGAGCGTAATTAAACTTAATTGTTCTATACACGTAATAGACTGGAATAACCAACAGCAAATACAAATACTTAAACAATTTTTTCATAACCATCTCATCTATACCTGCATATGCAGACACGGACACAACTGTTATTATCATAAAAAAAATTGAAGCAAAGAAGTATTTTTCATCTGTTTTCAACGAAACAGTTTCACCACCAAACAAAAACAATATCGCTGCTAAAACAAAAGAAACTGCAATAACAATGCCATGTACTTCAGGCAATATAGTAATTGAAAAAGGAAATAAAATTAGAAAAAAAGAACCAATATAACTCACAATCTTAAATAAGTTTGATTTTAGAGGCAAACCACTATTCATACTTTGAAATGAAACACTCATATTTTCTTGAACACCCTAAATAGGGTAATTTTTAATGGAATAATAAACCCATTAATTAAAAGTCATTATTATAAAATTTTCAAATGAACTTGGAAGATAACAGACAAACTTAAAATTTCGACATCAAAACAACATAATACCTAAAATTGGCATTCAGCGAGAAATAGAACACCCTCTAGACCATATGCCTAAGATATTTACTATAAGATCTAGTTAAGAAAACTATTCTAACAGATAAATTATTCTTTACTATTTATTTGGCCTATACCTACATAACAAATTCTTTTGAACTCTACCTAAAGTTAAATCCAATCTACTCACATAAATGATATATCTCATCTAAAAAAGAAACGCCTGATCTCAAAAATTTTTTTTACTTACAATATCAATAACATTGGCTTTACTTTCATTCAACTTATTTCTTTTATATAAAGTATCTTCGATACTACACTGCGGCTTATATCCATTAACTGCTGTTAATAATAAATAGCGAATTTTATCCTGATCACATTCATCAAGGGCTTCACCAAAAGCATCTATACTATCTTGCACCTTAGCCCACTCAAGCACTTCCTCTTCAGCCCTCATGATCAATTCATGCTTAGTAGTAGTAACATTATCACCAATTAGTAACTCTTCATATAACTTTTCACCTGGTCTTAGCCCCGTGATTTGTATTTCAATATCACCATCAGGTTTTTCATCGCTTTTTACTTCTAGCCCGCTCAATCGTATTAATTTTTTAGCCAACTCATATATATTAACTGGCTCTCCCATATCAAGAACAAATACATCCCCGCCCTGCCCCATCGCTCCAGCCTGTATAACAAGCTGCGCAGCTTCAGGTATTGTCATGAAATAGCGTATAATCTTGGGATCTGTTACCGTTAAAGGCCCACCTGAAGCTATTTGCTCTCTAAATAATGGAATAACAGAGCCAGATGATCCTAAAACATTACCAAAACGAACCATACTAAACCGAGTACCAGTTTTACTTTTCTTAGCTAGTCCCTGTAATATCAACTCAGCAAAACGCTTAGTTGCACCCATTGTATTTGTTGGCCTAACTGCCTTATCTGTAGAAATTAAAACAAATGTTTCGACCCCAGTATTAATAGCTGCCTTTGCAGTACTTAAAGTACCTAAAATATTATTTCTAATAGCTTCTGCCGGATTATTTTCAACAAGCGGAACATGTTTATAAGCAGCGGCGTGATAAATTGTCTGTACACCATAAACTCCACAAACTTTTTCTACTCGATGTTGATTACAGACATTACCAAGAATGGGTATTATCGATATTTTAACTGGAGTGGGTAGTTTCTGAATTATTCCATTAAGCTCTTTTTCAATTGAATACAAAGCATATTCACTATGATCAAATACAATGAGCACCTCAGGTTCTAACTGAATAATTTGACGGCATAACTCAGATCCAATAGATCCTCCCCCACCGGTAACAAGCACCCTTTTATGTTCAATATTAGCATGAAGCAAATCAGGGTTCGGATTAACTGAGTCTCGCCCCAAAAGATCGACAATATCAACTTCTCTTATATCACCTACCTGAACCTTACCCTGTGCCAGTTCATCAATACTGGGAACGGTATACACATGAACAGGGTAAGGCTCTAGTGAATTCACCACTTTATTTCGCTGAGAGTGTGATGCTGAAGGTATAGCTAACAGTACGTCTGTAACATTGTATTTTTCAATCAGTACTCCCAGGCGTGTAAATGGATAAATTTTGTACCCATTTACACGCTGATTTTTAAGAACTGCATCATCATCTATAAAAGCAACAGGCCTATACTCTGAACCATAAGCAAGCGCAGTAGCAATTTGTACACCCGCTGATCCAGCACCATAAATAACCACATTTTTTCTTAAATTTTGAATATTCGATAGTCGCTGCATAGGGTTAACACCAGCTAACCACCATCGAGCGATCATTCGACTACCGCCAATGAATATAGTAGTTATAAATAAATTAATAATTATAACCGACCTGGGCAGAAGCCCATCAAGGCCACTTATTAGCGCGACAATGCCCCAAACCAAAGAGTAAAGAGTTACGGCCTGCATTACTGCCCATAAAGCGTGAAAGCCAATATACCTTATGATCGCACTATAAAGACCAAACCTAATAAAGATGGGAACAGAGATTAATGGTGCCAATAAGAATAAGTAAGGGATATCATGTTCAGGTACATATATCACTCCTAAACGTAATGAAAATGAAAGCCACAAAGCAATAGGCACCAACAATAGGT
>JAPHRB010000066.1 GCA_026197015.1 Gammaproteobacteria bacterium
GGAACTTGCCGGGCGCTGGGATGCCTACTATTTATTCAGAGTGTTAAAAGAGTTTTATCAATAGAATTTAATTATTTAGGATGTTAACCGTAAGCTTGCTTTGCTCGGGGATGGACCGCCGCTTTCTGGCGCTCCGTCCCCTGTTGTAATACCGATCTGATTGGCAGGGCGATGCATGACTCGCTCGGCTCTTGGTGGTTTTTCTGAAAGCGATTAACTACTCGTAATACTTTTGGTGGTTTCACTCAGGGGACAGGGCGCCAAACAGCGGCGACCTTTCCCCGATGGAGATGTACCTTAACAGTGTAATTTTTTGGAAATATTAATGATCAAACCGAATTCACCTTCATGTGAACAAAACCAGCAGGTTATTTTAGATGTTTTAAAAACAATCTTTATAGAACCTGGTGAGGTGCTCGAAATTGGTAGCGGCACGGGGCAACATGCGGTGTTTTTTACAGAACACTTACCCCATTTAAGCTGGCAGTTAAGTGACCTTGAGGCCGAACATGCGGGTATGAAAATGTGGTTGGCTGAAGTTGAACATAACCGTATAAAACCACCACTTATTTTTGATGTGGATATGCCTTCACTGGATATTGTTAAAACTGACTACGTATTTACTGCTAATACAACGCATATTATGTCACAGGTTCAGGCTGAAAAAATGTTCAGGCATATCGGTGGTTATTTAAAAAGTGGCGGCTTGTTCGTACAATATGGACCTTTTAATTATAATGGGCAGTATACTTCTGAGAGTAATGCAAATTTTGATATATGGTTAAAGCAACGTAACCCTCTAAGTTGTATCAAACATTTTGAAAGCATGCAGGAGCAGGCTGAAATGAATCAGCTCAGCTTATTAAAGGATATTGAAATGCCCGCCAATAATAGAATACTGGTCTGGCAAAAAATCTAAATATGCAACTGAAACAAAAACTAAAACTATTTTATATAACATCCATTTTTAGTATGGTCGTTGCGGTTGTTGGGTTTAGTTATAATGCCTGGCGAATGGAATTAACCGAAGATAATAATAATATTCGCACTGCATCATTTGAAGTATTAAACGAATTATCAGAATTAGAACAGATTATTTATGCAGCACATTATGATAAAGATATGTCGCAAGGTAACCCAAGAAAAGCCTGGGTCAAGGTTGGTCTGATAGTCGATTTAAGTGGTCTGATAAGCCCGCAGGTTGAAAAGAACGCGACTCAGTTAAAAAGCTTATGGAGTACTAGTTGGCAGTTGGTTAAAGATGATGAGTCAGTTACGCAAAAACTGGTAGAACAGATTGATAAGGTTCGACTAAGTATTAAAAGTGATTTAAAAAATTTGCAGTAATCTATCTTTATTTCTAAATTTTATTGGCTCAAATCTAATCCTACGTAATTCAATTTGTAGTCTGCTGTGGCACATCTCCTTCGGGATAAAACTTGAATCTTGTTGCCGCCCTCCTGTGTGGAAAACTATAGCTGATTAATTACGTAATTGGTTTTGTATATGCATTGCCACTGAGGACCGTGTGAACGAGTGCTCTGGAACATCTCACCTGGGCACAGGGCGCTAAAAAAGCAGCTGACTGTCCCTGATGGTCATGTTCCAGAGCAGTCTGCATTTTCTTTTTCATGTCACGCTTTAATAATTAATGACTACTTCAGGGTAAGAGGCGAAGCTCACACCTCAACTAAATCTGCCTCTAGTTCACCTCTACGTTGCGCAAACTGTTTAACCTGATGTAATGGAATATGTGCACCTTCATCTTTGCCATAGTATGCGAATTGAACAATACCTTTTTCATCTATTAAAAAATCAGCTGGCATACCCGTTATATCTCCTTTAATACGCCAGGGAATATATCCTTTAAACATACTTATTATTAGAGATGGTAATCTGAAAATAATACCTTTAACCACACCTGATATAGAATGTTCTACCTGGTATAAACGATGAATCTCATTGTTTTCATCAGCAAGAACCGGAAAGCTCGCCTGATGACGTGTTACATATGATTGTAAGTTTTCTAAACTAGAATCAAATACGGCAACCACTTCAAAGTTATCACCGAATTTTTCATACTCGTTGATTATATTATGCAATCTCAGATTACAAAATGGACAGGATGCAAAACGATAAAATGTGAGTAGATAACGTTTGCCTTTTAAATTTGCTAGCTTGAATTCGGCATCACTAATATCTGTTAAGTTAAAATCAGGTGCTTGTTGGCCAATGACTATTTTCATAATAAAACACTCACAATTTTTAAAAGGCCCCGGCTAATCGGGGAGATTAACTGGGGAATAGCTGGCAATTCGTTTAAATAAATAAAGTTACATCTGACTTTTGTGCTGTTGGTAAAAAGCTGGCGGCGCCGACCCACTCATCAATTTCATCCATAAACTCATCCTGATTATGTCCAAACATGTCAACCGTCATTTGACAGGCCAGCATTTTCACTTCAGCTTCCAGACATAAACTGCGTAACTCCTCAATACTGGCGATACCTTTTACTTCTGTGGTTTTTTTCATCATTGCGGTTGCCATTGATTCAAACCCGGGAAGATTACCCATAATTGCATTTGGAATATTCATATTGATGTCTTTTAACCACTGAGGGCCAATGGGCATCTTCATTGGCATCGCCGGGTTACCCATAGGGCTTACACTTAAATTTAAATCTTTCTTGAGTAAGTCCAGCCCGTAAAATGTAAAAAACATTGAAACTTCCCAACCCAATGCTGCGGCAGTTGATGCAAGAATGAAGGGAGGATAGGCCCAGTCCATGGTGCCTTTAGTAGCAATAATGCTCATAGAAGGTACATGGTCGTTTTCTTCTTTTTTACGGCGTTCTTCAAATCGTTCATCAAACCAGCTATTTAACTCATCTTTAGTCATGCTGATTTGCTCATTGTTGTTATTTATCTGTGCTGCATTTGCGCTCATCTTTTAGCTCCTTAGCTCACGTTGTGAACCGGTGGGTTAGTAGGTTTGCTACATTTATCAGGGCTGTTTCTGCTGACGCCTTTAAACTAAGATAGTTGTCTGACTAATAAAAGTCAACAAGATTCAATAAGAATATTAAGTAATTCTTATGATTTGATTTGCTGTGGTCAGGATAAGTGGGTTTTCAGATGATTTATTAAAGGTGTAAAGGCCGTGCTGATTGTTTTACTTCTTTGTTAAGTTTTTGATTTTTATATATTTCTAATGTATCCATCAAGCTGGCTTTCCAGCTGATTTCAGGATCATATCCAATCTGCTGGTTTGCCTGCTGATTATCAATTGGCGGGCATTTAAGCATATCAATCATGGCACTGGTAAATAGGGGCTGCTTATCAGCAGTATGTGTTTTACCTAACCACCAGAGCAATGGAGATGCGAGAAGAGAAGGTAAACCAAATGAGAGAGGCCTGGTTTGAATCTGTTGTTCGAGAAAAGACATGATTTCTGCCTGAGAGGGCGTTTCAGGGCCTGTAATGTTTAAGCAGTTATAATCCGACTCAAAAGGGCCCAGCGCAGCACGTGTAAATGCCTGACCTATATCGCGCCCGTCTAACAAAGGCAAATGACCCGTCTGACCGATTAAATATGGTGATTTCACATTATTTAATCGGCTTAGTAATAATGGCATTAGACCCATATTAAGACGTTTACCAGAATAAAGCCCAAGTCGTAAATTAACAAACTGACAACGAGGTTGTTGATAATTACGTAAATACTCTTCAACTGCAATGTGACAGTTAATCATTGGCCAGTAGGCGCGGGGATTACCTATAGAGCTTGAATTGTTTCTCTCTTTTGCTGTTGCCGCATAAATACTACTCAGGTTTATAAATCGACTTACCCGCCATTCGATAGCGCGGTTAATTAAATCTATCGTGGGTTCAATGTAATTCTCTGAGCAAGAGTCACCTGATTTTACAAAACTAGTTTGACCTGCGGCATGGCAAATGACATCTATACCAACAAGCACTCTATCCAGATAGTCAGGGTCTCGTAAGTCACCCTGACGAACCTCACCTGAATACCGGTTAATTAGTTTTGAAGGGTCACGACAGGCAGCAACTATTTGAAGATCCTGATGATTTATCTTAATCAGAGCCTCTAAAATGTGGCTTCCCACAAAGCCAGTTGCACCAGTGACGAGTATTTTTGTAATAACTTATACCTTTATATAAAGTTTATAACCACATTTTACTAATTAAACAGTTTTAAAGCAGAAACCTGTTTTTTTATATACTAACCCTGAGAGATGTCATATCCCATTATTTTATAATTTAATTGTTAGTTAACCTGAACGCCCGTTGACAGTACTGAGCGTAATACTTAATGCCTGTAGACAGGTTATTTAGTATACTGTTTAACCCTGTTTCTAGAGTGGATTCAGGAATATGTAAATTATAGGCTTTAAAAATTATTATGAAAAAAACATTTAAGTTAACGCACGAGAAAATTAAGCCAGAAAGACAGGTTGAAGCCGTAAAACATGAAATTAGAAAATATATAAAACGTGAACGTAGTAAGAAATTAGCAGTGGGTGTCGATTATCTGGATTTTGACTGCCGATTTGGTATTGATGAAGCTAACGCCGAACAGATTCATCTGGCAGAAATAGATAAGTCAATTAACTGGGCTGTTTCAGAAGGTAAGACTTCGTTTTATCTGGAGATTGTAGCTAAACCAGGTTATAGAAATAAAAAAGAATACTAGGTTCGTTATTCGATATAAAAGGCCTGTTGTGCAACATAAGCAATCATACGATCGATAAACAAACGTGTTTTTTGGGGCACGTGACTACGACTGGGATACATAATATAGGTAGATGAAAATGCTTTGAACTTTACCTCTGGTATGACCTGAACCAACGAACCATTTTGTAATTCATTGAAACATTCTGAGAAGAGTGTGAGACCAATACACAAACCGTTTTTTGCTGTCTGTAATAATGCGGTCCCATCATTTACTTTGGTATGTACATTTACGGAGTAATTCTTTATTTCAGAGCCTTCATAATAAGCCCAGTTATTCATTACCCCGTTTTCACCTGCATATACAACAAAAGAGTGGTTAGATAAATCTTCAATATTTTGTGGCGTGCCTCGTTTTTTAAGATAATCGGGGGAGGCAACCATAACCAGTTTATTATTTGTCAGTTTTCGGGCGATAAGAGATGAATCAACCGGTGAAGTTATACGTATCGCGACATCATAGCGCTCGCCAACAATATCCACATAACGATCTTCTAATCGTAAATCTATTCTCAGTTCAGGATAATCTTCTACCAGTTTTTTGATAACCGGCATTACGTGTAAACGACCGAAATGAGTGGTACTTGAAATACGTAACTCACCACTTACATCTTCTCGTAACGAGGCTACCAGGGCATCGGTTTCTAATAACTGGTTACGTAAACTATTAGCATGGTGGTATATAGAGTGACCGGCATCTGTGAGGCTCAGGCTCCGAGTCGTGCGATTTAATAAACGAACACCAAGCTGCTCTTCAAGTAGAGCTATTTGTTTACTGACCATTGAGCGGTTAACGTTACGACGGCTGGCTGCTTTGCTAAAGCTACCGCTATCAATGACATCGGCAAATAATACTAATCGGCTTGCAGCATCCATGGGTTTTCCATTGTTTCCAAATTGGAAACATATATACGCTATTTTGATGCTATTTTAAAGCTAATCCGCTCATTATAATCCCTACAGTTTAATCATTGTATCTACTATTTATCAAAATAAGGGAAAACCATGACATCAACAGCATTCTCACAATCAGCACTTTTTACGTCGTTAAAAATGGGTGAGTTAAATCTAAGAAACCGTATTGTAATGGCACCGTTAACACGTAACCGAGCAGGAGAAGGTAATGTGCCTACGGATTTAAATACACTTTATTACACACAACGTGCTTCTGCAGGTCTGTTGATTACAGAAGCCACCCAAATATCAGAATCGGCTTTAGGTTACCCTGCAACGCCCGGCATTCATTCAAATGAGCAGATTGCAGGCTGGAAAAAAACAACCGATGCTGTGCACGCACAAGGTGGTTTAATTTTTATTCAATTGTGGCACGTGGGGCGCATATCACACCCGTCTATGTTGCCAGATAATGCTTTACCCGTTGCGCCCTCGGCTATTCGTCCTGAAGGTGACGCGATTACCTATGATGGCATGCAGGCCTTCGTTACGCCTCGTGCACTTGAGTTAGAGGAAATACCGCTTTTAATTTCTGATTATGTTAAAGCAGCAGAAAATGCTAAAGCAGCTGGATTTGATGGTATTGAAATACATGCGGCAAATGGTTATTTACTTGATGAGTTTTTACGTGATGGCACAAATACCCGTGATGATATTTATGGCGGTAGTGTTGAGAACCGATTGCGTTTACTCAACGAGGTTATTGAGGCGGTTAAAGCTGTCTGGCCGTCAGAACAGGTGGGTGTGCGGTTATCGCCGGAAAATCAGTTTAACGATATTAAAGACTCGCAACCGCAAACTACATTTAATGCGGTGGTTGATATGTTGAGTAAACATAAACTTGCCTATTTACATGTCCTGGAAGGGGATATGTTAAACGATAAACGTGATGTGGACTATGCTGAGCTGAAACGACGTTTTGCTGGTTTGTATATGGCTAATATGGGGTATAACCGTGAGTCAGCTGAACAGGCATTAATTAGCGGGCATGCAGATATGATCGCATTTGGTAAGTTATTTATTGCTAACCCAGATTTGCCTGAACGATTTGCTGTTGATGCATCATTAAATGAACCTGACCAGGCTACATTTTATGGTGGCGATGAAAAGGGTTATACCGATTATCCTGCTTTAGAAGAGAAACAAAAAAGTGCTTAATTTATTAAACTTAATCTGAAAATATTTATTACTTTTATGTTCTGGCGTGGGGATGAGATAAAAGGCAAAGGCAGGGGAAAACGCAAATAAACGCGAATGAACGCAAATATTAGATTGTTAACTAACACTTTAACTCGTTTCCACGCGGAACTTGAGAACGAGTTAATTATGTTAGGTTTTCTCAGTGTACTTCGTGCCTCTGTGGCAATACTTGTTGTGATTAACTCTGGAAAGAGAATGCTTTTATAAAAAGTAAGTTCTGTGTCTCTATTCGTGTGGTCAAATTCAAGATAGATAGACAACCACTGTCCGTATGCATTCCCACGCGGGAGCATGGGAACGAGGTAATGAAATAAGAGCACTTTTTAAAATGATACTTATTAATTAATATTTGCGTTCATTCGCGTTTATTTACTACGCGCTCCTGCGCTTCGCCCTTTCAGGGCCGCACTAACGTGCGTTCAAAATGTTCCTACATTTTAGTGCGGTTTCTTTTGCCTTTTATTTCGTTCCCCAGCCTTTGACTTTTCAAAACTTTAAGTAACCCCTGGCCAAATAGGCGGGTTTTTTATGCGCTCCAGATAAAATATTGTTATTCAAAAAAGAACGTCATTTTAACACCGGCTACTTCTAATGAATCGTTATCACTCAGTGGGTGTGCTTTTGAGCCAATTTGACTATCGTTTACTCTGGGGCGTTCACCGTTATCACCACCATCAATATGTATCAGGAAGTATCCGGTCGGTCGGCGGGTGATGGCTGCAACCTGTACACCGGGTTTACCCAGTGTAGTTAATACTTTTGTAAGCGGCAGTTCTCTGCCACTATTAGGGCCACTGACTAAACGAATTTTAGCTTTTTGCTGGCTGCTTTTACCTGAGTCAGAAGAGGTGATTTCCGCAACAATCGCACCAACAGATTGATCAATTTCTTTACTGCCTTCGGTTTCCTGCATACCGTCGGAATCCGGATTAATAATCATCGTCTTTTCGAAATCATTAGCAGAGCCGGTATTAGCATTTATATATTTTATTTCATGCTTGCCAACTTTAATGAGATCGCCATCTGTTAATACATTCTTTTTAACTAATGAGCCATTAAGATAGGTGCCATTAGTACTGTTTAAATCTTCAATGAATGAATCATTGAGGATAGTAAGTATTTTGGCGTGGTGACCACTTACAGCCAGATTGTCCAGATGGATATCATTGTCACTCTTACGGCCAATGGACATTGTTTCTTTATTCAGTTGAAGCTCACTTTCTACTTCACCGTTGAAACTTATTTGTATTGTTGCCATTTTGCTACCTATCTTAATTTAAAGTTATTCAGTTAACTTCTGAACGGCTTTATGTCGTTTATAAAAGTTACTCTTATTCTAAGAGAATATATCTAAAATTTTAGAAAACCAGTTGGAATTAGCCGGAAATTCTTTTAAAACCTGTGCAAGCATAACCGATACATTATCTTTGCCACCATGATCCTTAGCTTGCTTTATTAATTCTTTATTCATTTTATTCAGGTTGTCACGATAATTTAATTGAATATCTTCAATCAGGTCATCGCCAATCATGTCGGTTAAACCATCTGAACAAAGTAAATAAGTGTCACCGGTCAGCGCAATATCTTCTAACAAATCAACATCAACCGTTGTACTTACGCCTACGGCACGGGTAACCAGATTTTTATTTAATGACTCTCTCGCTTCTTTTTTTGTATAAAAACCTCGATCAACCAGTTCTTGCAATAAAGTATGATCACGTGTCATCTGCTCCAGTAAACGATCACGCATACGATATAAACGTGAGTCACCAACATGCGCGACGGTGATACGGTTATCGTATAGTAGTAATACTACAATAGTCGTACCCATGCCTTCATAATTTTTATTATTTTGTGCAGCTGTATAAATTTTTAAATTCGCATCTTTGATTGCTTTTTCAATCAGCATGCTTTCAAGACTGTAACCGGTATTCTCGTCTGTGTTACCGGTTGAAATTTGTGGTAGTGCAGAGCTTAAATCTTGCATAATAGAATCAACGGCAATAGCGCTGGCTACTTCACCGCCTTTATGTCCACCCATACCATCAGCCAGCACAAGTAAACCCAGGTCGGCATTACTCGCAATGCTATCTTCGTTATGGTCACGAACCAGACCTTCGTCTGTGATTCCTGTGATCTCGATTTTGTCTTTAAGGCTCATCAAATTTAATTCTATTACTAATTAGTTTTCTTTTTATTCTGGGCAATTATTTGCAGGCATTTACGTAGATCACCGGCCATTTGAGCCCCACTTTGATAACGTTTTTCCGGGTCTTTGGCAAGAGCCCTGTTTATTATTACTGATACACAACGCGGCAGTTCAGGTCTGATGCTATCAGGTTTAGGGTGTGTTTCATTGGCAATTTTATACATTAATGTTGCCATTGAATCACCAGTAAAGGGTAGGCGCCCGGTCATAAACTGAAACATCATTACACCCAGTGAAAACAGATCTGATTTACCGTCTACTTTTTTACCTGCTAATTGTTCTGGTGACATATACGAAGGTGTACCTAAAACCATCCCCGTTTTGGTTTTGCTTGAATCGGTAATGCGCGCAATACCAAAGTCAGTAATTTTTAATGTATCAGATTTAATTTCATACATTATATTGGCGGGTTTAATGTCTCTGTGCACAACATTTGCTTTATGAGCATAATCCAGACCTTCAGCGCAACGGCGAACAATATCCAGTACTTTAGTTATCGGCAGTAATTTATCTGCTTTACCGTATTGCACCATATCGCCACCCTTAAGGAACTCCATTGCGATATATGCCAGGTCGTGCTCTTCACCTGCATCAAATATAGTCACGATATTAGGGTGACTTAAACGACCTGCAGTTTCAGCTTCGCGGAAGAAACGGTCTTTAACATCCTGTAATTCGTCCTCTTCAAACTCTTGCGACAGGGCCATCGTTTTAATGGCCACAATGCGAGAAATTTTAGGGTCTTTTCCAAGATAAACAGCACCCATTGCACCTTTGCCAAGTTCTTTTTCAACCTCATAACGGCCTAACATGGGTTTCTCAACACCACCACCTTTTAATAACAGGGTGCCGCCGGGTGAGTTGTTTGAGCCGCCTAGAATAACGGTTTCTTCCATCGCAGAGGCGCGGTTTAAACGTTGTTTTATATCACGGAACTTAGGATCGATATCTTTCATAACCTGATAAACCGATCCCGCTTTATTGAATTGACGTTTGCGCTCAAAATCTAATGCCAGGTTATATAATAACTCTAGTGATTCAGGTGATTTAGTCAGACGGCGGAACTTATCAAATGCGGCATCCAGTTGCCCCTGACCCTGTAAAGATAAACCTAACATTCTATTCGATTCTGCAGATTCAGCATCCAGTGCCAGTTTGCCTTTTTCGGTAGATAAGTAACGTTTGGTAGTGAGTAACAAATGCCCAGCAATAAGTAGTATTGATGGATTTACCAGTTGTAACCAGAGGCCACTACCCGTCATTAAAATATAGTGAGTGATAAACAGGGATACAAACAATATTATGCTTATAAGAGCAGATACACCTGCTTTTATGCGAGGCAGTATAAAAATAATATAGAGGGCAATAAATAGTGTTATGCCAGCTACTGTTGGCAGGCTCCATTCAGGTTCTATAAAAAAGTCTTCATTCAGTATGCTCGAAACAGAGTGGGCCAGGGTGAGTACCGGAGCCATATTTGAATTAATCGGGGTGACCATTGTATCGCCAACACCAACAGCTGTAGCGCCTATAAGTACAATTTTACCTTTGTATTTTGATGCGGGTATTTTTCCCTGCAAAACATCATAAAACGAGTCAACCGGGAATGCGCTGGATTCACCAACATTATTGTAGAAATATGTGTTCATTAATAAATTAGGACTGGTTTTAATCGACAAACGATCCAGTTCTACACTTTCACCCAGATTAATTGTTACATCTTCAGGTGTTAAATTTAAGCTGCGTAATGCCAGTTGAAGTGACAGAGAAGGGTACATCTGGTCATAGTAATCAACCACCAGAGGTTCGGAGCGAATACTGCCATCTGTGTCAGGATAGGCTGCAAGGGCACCAATACTGTCTGCCTGTGAGCCCACTATTTCAATTGGATAAAAAACATTAGCGACAGGTAATGGAAATTTATTTTCAGGATTCGTTGTAGGATTGTTTTTTATATTGGTCAACTTATTACGTGTGACATAAGTTGGCATCTGAGTATCGGGCTTGCCATGGCGTGCACCTATTCCCATGTGCATAGCCAGCACGACATTACCAGCATCAGTTAAACTATCTGCTAATTTTTGATCAGTATTCAGGTCGACTTCAGCGGCCAGTAGTTTTTCACCGAGTACTTTAATGTCT
Source organism: Gammaproteobacteria bacterium (assembly GCA_026197015.1). GTDB lineage: Bacteria > Pseudomonadota > Gammaproteobacteria > SZUA-229 > SZUA-229 > SZUA-229. Next base: position 11,257 of record JAPHRB010000066.1, read on the forward strand.
TTATTGATTAAGCGATCAGATTCAGGGTCTAATTGAAGTAGGCTGCTGCTGCCGTAAAATACGAGTAAATCCTGGATATAACGCATACCCGGGTCAATTTGTGGTTCTATAAAAAACGTCGTTTGGCCAATTACTTTGGCGCCGCCTTTTTTGAGTATACGATGCATTTCAGCATGAATATCTCGAGGCCATGGCCAGCGGCCGATATTGGAGATACTGACATCATCAATGGCAATAACTGCGACTTTATCGTTAGGAACTCGTTCAGCTGAACGCACGCCAAAATCATAAGCACTAAGCTCTAAAGTATCGAATAAGCCAATTTTGCCGAGTGAAATAATTAAGATGCATATGGCAAGACCCGCAAACCAGTCTTTTTTCCAGAATGCCTGTTTCATCTATCACCCAGTTTTTTTGTTAGTAATCTGAAAGGAGCCATTATTGCTAGCTGTTCCCCAGTTTTTATTATTATTTTATAGGCTGGCTTTAAAAAGAGGCCGAGCGTCCTTAAGGTAAGAATAGATCATAAACGCTAGACTTGCCTGCCGCTAGTGAAAATTAGTGCTTTTTTAATAAAATCACAGTGTTGGAATGATATATTGAGGTGAAACTTGAAAGCTATGTTATAAAACTTAATGGCTGAATATTGTGCTTAAATGTATGTGATTTTTCGTTTTTGAGGTGATTTTTTAGTGCTTTTCTTTCTTATTGCCAGTAATCATGGCTTTTATCAGGTTTTCTCCGTGTGATAGGCCTGAGAGTAAAATCACTGAAATATGAATCAATACTAATTAAAAGCCTGAAATTGGCAAAAGCCGTGTTTATAAGTAGTATTTCGGGCCGCTTATTTGCAAATAAGCGGCTCATCTTCGACCGTACACAGTCATAGTTCACCGGGCGAGGTTAAAAACTGCGTAACCATCAGCTTTATAACTATCTCCTGGTCTTTGTAAGTGGTTATAAATGAATAACAGGCTCTTATTCACTGCTCATAAAAGCAATGCTGAAGCTGGTAACTCGTCTTCAGTGAAAGATCCTGATAAATATATCCCATATTCGTACTTCTGATCACATCCACCTTCTTTTTATAAAATTTATAACATCGCAAGAATTTGCCTGTGTGCTCCATTGAAACCCAAAAGTATTTAGACCTGTTTTTATTTGCAGTACTTAACTAGAGGCGTCATGTGATGTCTCTCACAAAATACCACGGCACTAAAAGTTTATGTTGATTTATTATAAATTGGGAATATAATCCCAAATATAGAGATTAAAAATACTCTTTAGATGTCTCTCAGATAAATGAGTTAGAGATGTAGATCAGATTAATAAACAATAATTTCCAATAATCAGGGGCCAGTACAATGAATAATCAATCGAGTTTAAATAAAACTTTATTAGCGGCATCAATAACAGCGGCAATAACGATGTTGAGTGCGTGTGGTGGAGGTGATAGCAGCCAGCCAGTGGGTTCAAGTTCTACAGTGGGTGTTATTACCGGTTTCGGTAGTGTTTACGTGAACGGCGTTGAATATGAAACAGACAGGGCCAGTATCGATATCGATGGTAAACAAAGTATTGAAACATCACTTGGCATAGGTGATGTGGTTGTTTTACAGGGCTCGGTTAATGCGGACGGTGTAACCGGTTCAGCTACTGCTATTTCATGTGCAGATGAGTTAGAGGGATATGTACTCGACTTATCAGGCCTGGTAGCAGGTATTGGGTCAATTAATGTAATGGGTCAAAACGTAAGTATAAATATAGATACGGTGTTTGATAGTGATACGTTGACCTCTATCAGTGACTTATCTGTTAACGATATTGTTGAAGTGAGTGGTTTTGCAGATGGTAATGGCAATATATTGGCTACACGTATCGAAACTAAAAATGCGGCTGAAGATATAGAGCTGAAAGGTTTAGTTAGCAACCTTGATGTAAATGTTAAAACATTTACAATCGGTACCTTAACAATCGATTATAGCTCGGCGCAAGAACTCCCTTCTAATCTTGATAATAACTTATATGTTGAAGTAAAAACCGAAACCGCGTTATCCGGTAATCTGAATGACGGTTTTGTTCTATCAGCGAGCAAAGTTGAGATAGAAGATGATGGTGATATGGATATGGATGGTGACGAGGGGGATGAGTTAAAAGTACAGGGTCTGGTATCAGATGTTACTGAAACTTCTTTCCGTTTTAATGGTCAGTTAGTTGAATTCTCTTCACTGGATATAGATGATGACTTTAATTTGAGTTCACTGGTCGATGGAATGATGATTACCGTTGAAGGTTATATTGATGCTAACGGTAATTTTGTAGTAGAAGAAATTGAAGAAGATCATGAATCAGAGCTTGAAGTTGAAGGCACTGTGACGGCTAAAACAGAAATCTCGGTTACAGTATCCAGTAATTCTGTGCTGACAACATTTGTTATCAACAATGATACACGTATGATTGATGAGCAGGACAGTGGCGTAACACCTTTACATTACTTTAGTCTAACGGATGTAGCCATTGGTGATTTCGTTGAGGTTAAATATTACGTTGATAACAGTAATAACGATAATGTGGCGACCGAACTAGAAAGAGAAGATGCACCATCAACCTAGATCAGTTCAGCTGCAAAACAGAATACCAGGGATGGTTTTTGTTGGTTAGTTAACAAATACTAATAAAACAGCACAAAGGATGAGGTAATTACTTGAAACCTGGCGAAATGGGAATATAATCCCAACTATGAGTGGCAATTTATTAACAATACTTGAGAAAGCGGCCAGTAAGATATTGGGGCCTTTGGTGCGAGTAATGCTTCGAAATGGTGTTGCCTGTGGCAGTTTTGAAGAAATGGTGCGTAAAGCTTATGTTGATGAGGCGTTTATATTAGCGGGAAATGAAGGAAAATCAACCATTTCAGCGGTTTCAGCTAAAACCGGCTTATCCCGCAAAGAGGTTAAACGCCTCACAGAGATTCAGCAGGATTCAGGTAATGATAATGCTCAGAAATACAATAGAGCTATTCGAGTGATTGGTGGCTGGATGAATGATGAGCGATTTAGTTCGCATGACGGTGTGCCCCGGGTGCTTGAAATGGAAGGTAATGAAACGGCTTTTTCAGCACTGGTAAAAGATTACAGTGGAGATATACCAACCCGCGCCATGTTCGATTTACTCGAAAAAAGCGGCTGTGTTGAGAGACATAATGAAAAAGTACATCTTGTTAGTCATGCTTATGTGCCAGGAAATGATCCGGTTGATATCATAAATATTTTAGGCGCAGATAGTCATGAATTAATGGAGACAGTTATTTACAACATGAGTTGTAAAGCTGAGCAGAGAAAATTCCAGCGTAAGGTATCCACCGATAAACTTGCTTCTGCTCATGTAAATGAATTTCAAAAATATGCCAGCAGACGTTCCCAGTCTTTACTTGAAGATCTGGATAGCTGGTTAAGTGAACATGAAACCAGTGATAAAAATGACAGTCAGTATGTCAGTCTGGGTATCTATTATTATCAAAATAATCCCGGGTCGGAGAATGAATCGTGAGAATCAGGATTAAAAAATCTTATTTATTGGGAAGTGCTTTAAGCGCTTTAATTATATCAGCATGCAGCGATGGCGGTGGTGGTTTAGCGGGCATTGGCGGCAGTGGATATATTTCATCAGGCACAGTAACCAGCTTTGGCAGTGTGTTTGTTAATGGTGTTGAATTTGAAACTGATTCAAGTACGTTCGAAATTGAAGATGCCAGTGGTACACAACAAGGTTTAAGAATTGGTATGGTAGTGCAGGTTTCAGGTAGCATTAATGCTGATGGAATTACCGGCATCGCAACGCATATTAATTATGGCGATGATCTGGAAGGGCCGGTGAGTAATTTAAACGCGGGTGTTGATACAACAAGTTTTGAAGTATTTGGAAAAACAATTGTAATCTCCGCTGCGTATACGGCTTTTGAAGGTGTAGATTTTGCAAATATTAGCGAAGGCAATGTGCTTGAAGTGAGTGGTTATTATGATCAAAATGGCGAGCTTCGGGCAAGTTATGTAGAGCTCAAATCACAAAACTCAGATGCGTCAACTATTTTTGAAATTAAAGGTTTGATTACAGGTTTAAGCGGTAGTCAATTTCAGGTGCAGGGTGTCAATATTGATGCTTTCGAGGCCAACTTAAATGACCTGCCAAATGGCCTACAAAATAATCAGTTTGTAGAAGTAAAAGGTACATTTAATAATAATATTATTACCGCCACAGAAGTTGAAGCTGAAGATAGTTTAAATGAAGGTGAGCAGGTTGAAGTAGAGGGTATTGTTACCCGTTATGTTTCTAATAGTGACTTTGATGTAAACGGTCAGAAAGTTAATGCATCAGCTGCATCATTTTCACCAGCGGGTTTAACGATATCTGCAGGCGTTAAACTTGAAGTTGAAGGCACGGTTAGTAACGGTGTTTTAAATGCCACTGAAATTGAGTTTAGGGAAGGCGGTGCGGAAGTAAGTGCAACAGTAAATAGTATTGATCCACCGAATAATCGTTTCACGGTTGATGTATTGTCCGGACAGTTAGTTACTGTGCAGTTAACAACAACAACTCGTCTGGAAGATGAGCTGGGTGATAATGATAATTTATTATTAACAGAACTTAGTGTAGGAAACTTTGTTGAAGTTCAGGGTATTGAAAGTGGCACTAGCACGATTACCGCAACCCGTGTTAAACGTGAATCAGAAATAAAAGATATAAAATTGCAAGGTATAGTGACTGCTGAGACAGAGAGTAACTTTACAGTATTAGGCGTGACATATCCGGTTGATCCAGGGGTTACTACATATGAAGGCTCAAGCGAAAACTCAGTTAGCCAGGCCGTCTTTTTAGGTTTAACAGAGTTTGGTGAAACGGTGATTTCTATTCAGGACGATAACGATAAGGAAAACCCTGCTGATGGCTATGCTAATGAAGTGAGTATAGAAGACTGATTTAGCCGCAGAGACACAGAGACCTCAGAGAAAGCCGTTTACTTGTGCCCGCGAAAGTATTATGGGAACGAGGTAATTTACTCTGCTAAGGCTCGTCTCCCCCGGGGACAGAGCATCTTTCCCGCTCTGTCCCCTGTGTTGTGAGACCACCAGGAGTTTTACAGAGTCGGTTTACTGCACTATCAACGCATAGTGGTATGGGTTAAGGGGACAGGGCGCAAACAGCAGCGACCTTTCCCC